>NZ_RQFK01000033.1:300000-419441 GCF_004770765.1 Leptospira noumeaensis
GGAGGCTTTTACTGCCCCGATAGGATTATTGATTTCATGGGCGATCCCAGCAATTAACTGTCCTAAGGCGGCGAGTTTTTCCGATTGGATTAATTGCTCCTGGGTTCGTTTTAAATTTTCGAAAGCCATTTCCAATTCTAGTTTTTGTTTTTCAATGAGTTTGTTTTTATCTCTAATTTCTGCATTGATTAAACGTAATTCTTCTACTTCTTTTAAGGGACTCAAATCAAAGATACTATACGCGATGGAATTGGTTTCTTTATAAAGAAATCGTTTGATAGAAACAAGGGCTGGGAAAAAGTCTCCATTTTTTTTCCTACAAACAATTTCTATGGATCCGGCTTGGTTGGTTGAAATTCTTTCTCGAATGATTCGAAGTGATTTTGTGGAAAGTAGGTTTCGTATTTTTAATTGGGGAGTATCTTCCAAATCATAACCAAATAATTTTTGGAATGCAAAATTTGAATCTTTGACTGTTAATCCACCGGCATCAAAAATAAGGAAGGCCTCTGTCGAAAACTGATAAAAAGCTTCAAACCTTTCGTCCGACTTTCGTAATGCTTCTTCACTGAGTTTGATTTCAGTGATATCCAAAACCGTTCCTCGCAGGATCAACGGTTTGCCGTCTTTGGATCTAGTTAGTTTTCCAATGGCTTCAATCCAATGGAGTTTTCCATCTGGATGGTTAATTCGATTGCGAAGCCTATACGCAGACCTACTCGGATCATTCAAAAGATTCGTTGTTTCTTTTGTCATTAATTCCAAATCATCTTTGTAGATTAAAGATAAAAATTTTTCTTCAGTTATTTCAAAATTTTCACCCGGGTATCCATAAATATTATAAGTTTGGGGAGACCAAAATATGGCCCTTGTTTCTAAATCCCAACTCCAAATTCCCATTTTTGCAGCATCAAGCGCCATCATAAGTCTTGATTCTGATTCTTTTAAAGCAAAACTGGCATCGGTTTGTTTGGTGCGATCGATCATTGCACCAAGCAATCGATAGGCGACCCCAAATTCATCGTATAAAAAAATTCCATTGTCTTCAATGTAAACATAGTCACCCAACTTTGTTTGATAACGATATTCAGCAGAAAACTTTTTTTGACTTTCCGAAGATTCTCGAAATAATTTCAAAGTAGTTTCTCTATCTTCTGGATGGATGAAAGCAAACCATTCTGAAAATCCAAACTTTTGGTATTCTTCTGCAGAAAAACCGGTAATTTCTTCAATGGCACCACCCCAATGATTATTACCAGATCGAATGTCCATATCATACACTAAACTTAATGACAGTTCGGTGATCATACGATATTTGGATTCACTGTATTCTAAGGCTTTTTGTTTTAAAACATTCTCTGTTATATCTGTAATGAGAAAAACTAAAAAGGAAAGTTCTCCTTCTTTATTGAATACCGGAGATCCATTGATCGAGAGGTATTTTTTATTTCCTGACGAATCTTCAATGGCATGGCGAATGTCTGTGACTGGTTTTTTAGTTTTTAAGATAATATTGAAGGGTTGGTCTTCTTCCCTCCAAAGTCCACCGTCGAGAGAAGTATTTTTCCATTCAGGTGCATCGTATGTTCGGGAAAGGATGTCATTCAAACGGATGCCTAGAACTGACTCAGATGCCGGGTTGGCATAACGAATTTGTCCCAATAGATTGAGAACCATCATGGCAGTGGAACTGACATTCATGATGGTTGTCAAAAGTTCCGCTTCGACAAAGGTTTCTTCGACGGAGAGACCTCTCAGTGATCTCTCGCCGTCCTTACCTTCGCCTTTTGAAAACTTAGGATCCACTAGAGTGTAGACTTATTTTTTTAATGAATCCAATTTAGATGCTTCGATTTTTTGATAAACCGGCAAAATGAAAAACAAAAACCGATCTAACACCTGGATGAAACGAAACAGAAAAGAAGGATACACTTCTTTGGAATCAGATAGAATTCCCTTCACCACCTTTTTGGCAACAGTTTCTGCCGTTTGGCTTGGGAAAGGAACGGGTACTTTTTTCCCAGCCGAATCAAAGAACTTGGTTCTTGTTGCTATCGGGTAAACAACCATCACACGGTTTCCTGGTTTTAATTCAAAACGGTAAGCATCAATAAAGGAACGAACTGCTGCTTTCGTGGAAGAATACTGAGCATATCCAGGTAGTGCTAAATGACTCATGGCCGAAGCAGTGACTACGAATAAAAAAGGCTCTTTCCTTGTATGATTGAGCGAAATGAGTGTGTATAAGGGCGAAAATACATTTGTGCTATAAATTCGATCAATTCTGTCCCAATCAGCATTCTCAATGACTTCGTAATAAGCAAAACCTGCATTCGCATAAAAAATATCAATGCCACCCAATTTTTTATCTGCATCTTTTAATAATTTATCCAAATTTTCTTTTTTAGATACGTCGCATTTGTAAGGGATGACACTCGGATGTTCTAGAATGTTTTTTTCATTTAAATCACAAGCAAGGATTTTGACCCCTTCGTGCTTTAACACTTGCAATACGGTTTCTTTTCCGATTCCGGAACCGGCACCGGTAATTACGATTCTTTTGTTTTTTAGTTCCATATTGGTGAAACCTAAAGGAGAGAGATTCGGAATAAAGTTCTTTTTGATGAGATGTCTAACTTTTTTAGAACATTTCTATAAAAAATCTTTACTAACTATTTTTTATCCTTAAATTTTGTTTTCCCCGGAGAATCGGAATGAGCAGCTTTTTTGATCGGATTTTCAAATTCTTCTATAAATACATATCTTACAGTTTTGCCATTGTATTTTTCTCCCTGCTAGGTGCCTTTTTCGGGGCCTTTTATGCTTACTTCTTTGGATCTGCCCTAATCCCCGATTTTACGATGGCAAACCACCCTGAAGTGGTTTTGGTATTTGTTGTTTCTACTTTATTTGCAGCCCTTGGGCATAGCATTGAGTTTGGAATCTTAGCCCCCATTGGTTACCAAGGATTTCGTTCCGACACAAAAAAATTAAACACAACACTAAAACCCAATGAGACCATTCGTCATAAGGACATACTTGAATTAGAAAACATTTTAAAATCCATTATTGATTTTCCTAAAGAGAATATGTTTGCGGCTGTCCGTTATGCTTGTTTTGTATTCCTTTCGGTAATGGTCACTTATCTCATTTACAAATACCCAATTTATGAACTGGCTCTTATTTTTATCGGTTGGCTTGCTGCTGTTTTTGTCTACGGAGGATTTTCTTATATCATCTCCGATTATTTTACAGGTGCAAAACGAGTGGAGATCAAAAAAATCTTAGCGTATAGAGATGTTACCATTCATAAAAATTATGGAATCATGAGTTTAAAAGGAAAATTTATTTTTTTACTCATTCTTATTTTATTATCGCTCAGTGTGCTTGCCGTATTTATCTCTTTTGAAAATGCCAGTCTTGTGAAAATTTCAGCCTTCATTACCATGACTTTTTTTGAAGCTGTCATTTTGATTTTTATGTTTTTCCAATCCATCAATTTAACCTTAGAACAAATCAATGAATCTGCAAATAGTTTGGCGAGTGGAGGCCGCGGTGCCCTTCCGATTTTATCAATCGATAAAGAATTCATTCAATTTGCGGAAAATTTTGAAAAAGCCACACGAGAAGTAGGAAGGATCAGAGAAAACTTACAAGAATTAGTGGAAGCAAAAACTTCTGAACTCAGAAACAGTTTAGAAATTGTAGAATCACTGAAAAAACAACAAGATGGGGATTATTTTTTAACTTCTCTACTCATCAAACCACTGAGTTTAAACAAAACTCTTGGTTCCAACGTAAAAACAGATTTTTTCATCAAACAAAAGAAAACCTTCACATTTCATGGGAGAGAAAATGAAATTGGTGGGGATATTTGTATCACAAGGACTTTGTCACTTCGAGGTAAAGATTATACTTTTTTTCTGAATGCCGATGCCATGGGAAAATCTTTACAAGGGGCAGGAGGAGTTCTTGTTCTTGGTGCTGCCGTCCAATCCATCTTAGAACGTTCCATCGCAGTCCAATCTGTCAAACTTCTCTATGCAGAAAGATGGATTAAAAATGCCTACCAAGAACTCCACCATATATTTGAAAGTTTCGATTGTTCTATGTTAGTTTCCATGGTTATGGGGCTCATTGATGATGAAACTGGACTCGTTTATTATTTAAATGCAGAACATCCTTGGTCTGTTTTATTCCGAAACGAAAAAGCTGAGTTCATTAAAAACAATTCCGAACTGAGAAAACTAGGAACCCCTGTCAAAGAAAATTCGTTAGAAATATCCACCTTACAGTTGCAACCTGGAGATGTATTGGTTTTAGGATCAGACGGCCGAGACGATATAGAATTTGTCAGTATGGAAGAATTACGAAAAATCAACCATGACGAAGAATTATTTTTACACCATGTAGAAAAAGGGAAAGGAGATCTAAAATCCATATACAAATCCATTTTAGAAACGGGAGAACTCACCGATGACTTAAGTCTTATGCGAATTTCTTTTAAGGAGAATACAACTCTCCCGGCTAGATCCATCCGCAAGGAATCCTATGAACTTATGAGAAAGGCAAGAACCAATATCAAAGAAGGCCAATTGGAAAAAGCCAAACAGAATTTGATCGATGCCAATAAAATTAACCCCGAAAACCAAGAAATTTCCAGAGCCCTCATCCGCCTCCTTGTCAGAATGAAAGACTATAGTTTTGCCGCAGAAAAATTAAACGCCTATATTGAAGAATTTCCAGGTGATACTGATCTCATTTATCTGGCATCCTTCACTTACAAACAAACCAAAGAATATGGAAAAGCCATTGATATGGGGGAAAGGATTCGGCTTCGGAACCCAGGCCACTTATCCAACTTATTGCGTCTTGTACAATTGTATCTTTTAATAGGCAATTTGCCTAAGGCAGAAAAAACTTTAGGTCTCACATCCTTTCTAACAGCCGATTCCAAACGAATCGAAAGTTTTAGACTACAAATCGAGGACTATAAGAAGAAAGTTCTTGATTAAAACCCTAAATCATTTTAGGAAGGATCTGCTCCCTAGTGTAGATTTTCATGTTATCAAGAACCAAAAGAACAATCTGTACTTTTCTGGTTCTATTTCTGCCACTTTTCTGCCAGAGGTCAAACTTAAATAACCTCTGTGATCCCAAATCAGATGACTACTTAGAAAGTTTACTTGTTAGATACATTAACTTTGATGAGACGCCGCATTGTGGACTGGTCTTAAAAGTTGACCCACCCACATTTTTAATTTGTCCCCCACTCACACCTAAGGTAAATGGAAGTTTCTTTATTGAAGGTTTTGAATCGGATGGAAATCGTTTGAGTTTTTCCTCTTCACCCCCACTTCCAGAAGGAATTTCTTTTTCTCCTTTTGCAGGTTCCCTCCAAGGAAGTTATTCCGGTTGGAAAGCAAATCGGGAATCCTATACCATTACCGCAAGTAACCCGAAAGGGAGTGCTAGTTGTACATACCAACCAGCTTGGATGGGAAAACTTCCCTTAAAAACCAATATCACAACTTGTTACGATGGTGCGACTATACCAAATTTAGATCCAAGTTGTTCTGTCATTCCAGGCCAAGATGGACAATTTCAAAAGGGGATTTCACAAAGTTTTATCGGCCCGACCCTTGTCGCAGGTGTGGAAATCACAACCGATCTCAATACGGGACTCGTTTGGACTAGTTGCCAAAGGGGAAAAAATTCCATTGGTTGTTCGACAACAGGAACGACCGACTTTCAATTTATGCCAGCTCGAACTGAATGCGCCAGTCTCAATGCGGGATCTGGATTTGCCGGTCGCACTGACTGGAGGGTTCCGGAAATCGATGAGTATATTAGTACATTCGATTATTCACTAGCAAATCCTTCCATCAACCAAACCTATTTTCCAGCAACCGATAGTTGGAATTATAAAACAAATACAGAAAGTAACCCAGGAGCTGGTGCATTCTACCCCACTTTTATTGAATCTAGTATTGGATCTGGAAGTTTTAGTGACAATCACCGTTTGCGTTGTATTTCCAACGGGACTCCTCCCAAGAACAAACGACTCCAAAACAATAACGATGGAACCATTCTTGACCTAGATACTTCTCTCGTTTGGCAAAGATGTACCGCTGGCCTAACGAACCTCACTACTTGCACTGGCGGAGCAGAACTCACCACCAATTGGTCTGGGGCCATCAGCTATTGCCAAAATTTAAACCTAGCTGGAAGAACTTGGAGACTTCCTAATGCCAATGAACTAAGAAGTTTACTGGATTTCTATCTTACTTATGGAAATCCAGGAGTTGACCCTATTTACTTTCCGAATACTAATGTTTCCCTCGGCCCCCCTAGCATTAACTACTGGACATCGACGACTCGGCTAGCAGATCCTTCAGAAGCTTTTATCGTTTTTTTTGGTTATTCCAGTGGCGGCTCTATTGCAAAATCAAACAATGCGGACAATCGTATCCGTTGTGTTTCCGATTTTTAAGGTTTGGCGAAAAAACGAATCGATAAAAAAATAGGACTCTCTAGTCTATATGTTAAGAACTTTTCCTTTTCTCCTTCTATTTTTTCTTTTTCATTGCACCACCATTGGATTTCATCAAAAAGATACCCGAGAAAAAATTTCCTTTGGCCAAGAATCCAAATTCAGAGTTTGCCTACTTTCTGAACCAGATATCACGAAAAAAGAAATTGCTGATTTATTTACTGCGTGGAACGAAGAGTTGTCTTTGTACCAACTAAAAGCGGAACCTATCCATTTAGGTGTTATGGATAGGCCAGGATTTTGGGGAGCTGATATCTTGGGATACCTAATGTCGACTCCCCTAACAAAAGATTGTGACAGACTTGTTTATTTCAAAGGTAGAACTTGGGGGGATATGGCTTTCGAAGTTTTGACTCTTGGCATTTTTGCTGGTGTAGGAATCAAACTAGAAATCCAAGGGGCTGTGGAAGGCCAGTCCAATACAAGAGGGTATATCAAGGCAAAATACCAATCGACCATTCAACTTTTATTCACAAGCCCCAAATCCACACTGATCCATGAAGGTTACCACTTACTTGGCTGTGGCCACCAACTTTTTATGAAAGATTGTTATGAAAAAATTCGGGATGTAAAACTCCTTCTCGCTGATCCAGAAAGAGATCCTAACTTTTTTCCAAACCTAACAACCTCCGGAAAAAAAATATTAAATCGGTCGCAAGTTCTCATCTATTCTAACATCGATTAAATTTCAGTGATAAGGCAAGTTTTTTGTCGATTCGCCTTCTTTTGCATCCAGACCGATGGCAAAAATGCATAGAAAAACAAAATTAAAGAGGACATTCATCTTTAGAACCTTTTGCACAATCGTTCAGCAAAGTGGCGGAACGGAACATAGTCAACTGCGTTAAAAATAAATCCAAGTTTTTACTACGGACTCATCCGCAAGATTTGGAAATATCTTTCTCGCTTGATTCTGCACTCCCCTTTCTTATACCAGGTTAACTTTAGTATTTATGAATCGATTATTGATTTTCTGGTTTGTATTTTTATTTATCCTATCTTGCGCAAAACCGAATACAGGCAATGCTTGCGACTTCGAAGATTCAATCTTCCTACCCAACCTTTTTTACAGGCTCATCTCTAAAGACAAAAGTAACCAATGTGGATACAATCTGTCTGAAAAGGTACCTGCTTGTAATCTCTCCTACGAAGAAACTCATTTAGCTGAAAATTGGCCCCAAGTGAAGACAGAAGTGGAATCACAATTTGCCCTGGGATCAGAGGGATCTGAATCTTTATCGCAATATAGACCGGAAACAGTTCTCACTGTCATCGGTGGCAACGAAACCACTGCCTTTCAAGGAGCCCTCAATGCACCAAATGGAGAAATTTATTTTCTACCATATGATTCCACAATGTTTTTATCTGTTAACCCCATAACAAAAACTTTCGTGAATGCAGGAACCGCTCCAGGTGGAGTTGCCTCCATCGGAGGGGCCCTTGGACCAGCAGGAAAAATTTATTTTTCTCCACACTTATCCAGCGATTTCCTTACCATTGATACAACAAATGTGAACCAACAAAAAGTTGTGGCGACTCAGACTATGGGTTCGGCCGCTTATAACGGGGCAATATACGCACCTAACGGTAAAATTTATTTTGTACCAAGTAGCCAAACCATCATTCGTTATTATGATACAATTAACGAAACAGTTGGTACGGTAGCAACGCCAACTTCGGGAGGATTTTCTAATGGCGTAATCACTCCCGATGGTAAAATTTATTTCATCCCCTTCACATCAACTACTATGTATATTTTGGACACTAATAACGATTCGGTGACATCTCACCCATATGTGTTCTCAGGATCCAATAAATACATCTCAGGAATCCTCACGCCCAATGGTAGAATCTATATGATTCCTTTTGAAAATATACCAGTGATTTATCTAGAGTTAGCCACTCAAAATATTGTTCCAGTCGGGAACATTCCCTCTGCCGGAAGTGCAATGTTCAATGGGGCAGTTCTTGCGCCCAATGGAAAGATCTACCCTGTTCCATTTGCTTATAACAACTTTATCTCGATTGATACAAAAGATAATACCATAGCCACCCTGTTTCCGAATCCCAGTGGCACTTCTGCTTACCGGGGAGGAGCACTCAGTGCGGATGGAGATATCTACTTGGCGCCTCATGGAGCGAATCGATTTGATCTGATTCGAACCAATTCGAAAGGAAAGTTCTGTGATTCCCTCCGCCTTTCTCCTTATTGGAACAAACTTTAATCAAAAAAAGAATGACATAATTTCGGAAATTGGTGCGTCAGATGGGTGGTAAGGGTAGTTTTCCTTGCAAAAGATAGAACCCCTATGTTTTCTCTAAAAAATAACCTTCCGACTACCTTTGTTCTATTTGCAAACAGCCTCCCCCATGCGGTTTTTGTTTTTGAGTCACCAACCGCAGAACTCTCGTTAGAAAGTCATCTGATCTATACAAACGCCAATGCACATTCTATTTTAGATCTAAAACCAAATCATAAAAATACACAAACGATCTTAGATCTATTTCCAAGATTCCAATCAGATGGATTTTTTTCTCAGATCCTTCACTCGTTGGAAGAAGGAAAACCATCTAGGATAGTCATCAGTCACCAAGAACTTTTTCAGAAAGATACGAGTAATAAAAAAATCTATTCCTTACAAACAGCGATTCTTACGGCCAACCAGTTTTCTTTCCTATTGGAAGATATCACTGAAACTGTGGAGGCGATGGAGAATACAGATAAGATGTTACATTTTACTGGGATCCAAAATAGTCGTTTGCAGAATTTTGCTTATATCATCTCACATAATGTCAGACAACACTCGGCTAATTTTAAATCCCTCATTGGTTTGTTAGAGGAGAATCTCACGGCAGAGGAGAAAAAAAGTATCATGGAAATGTTACATACTTCTGCGGACAAATTGAATGAAACCATCATCCATCTAAATGATATTGTATCCATTGGACAAATGTTAAACAAACCAACGGAAGTTTGTTCTTTGGAAAAAGAAATTCAGAAAACCTTAAACATCCTCAAAGGATCACTTGAGTCCAGAAAAATCCAAATCATCCTCGAATTGGAATCCAATTTAAATCTTAGAATCATCCCGGTATATTTAGAAAGTATCCTTCTAAACTTAATTTCTAATGCTGTTAAGTACATAAGGTTGAAAGAAGGAGCTTTCCTTCGGATCATCGCTTTTAAGAAAGAAAACCAAGTTCATCTCGTCTTTGAAGACAATGGACTCGGAATCAATTTAGAGAAACACGGAGACAAAATCTTTGGTATGTTCAAAACCTTTCATAAAAATGAAGATGCTCGGGGGATAGGACTCTTTATTACAAAATCCCAGGTGGAGGTTCTCGGCGGAACCATCACAGTGGAAAGTTTGGAAGGAAAAGGTTCCACGTTCACCGTGATACTCCCAGACTCTCCAGATGAATCCCTCTATATCTAGTTCCCCATTGTACTATTTTTATACAACTCGAGGTAACTCCTTACCCAAAGTTTGGATGGTAAGATCTCCCCATTCTGTCTTGACAATCTCACCCAACACACGAGCCTTACCCTAGTGATCCGTCGGCAAAACCTTCGGACGTACCAATGACATAAGGAAATCCATGAAAGTCCACGAATACCAGGCCAAAGAAATCCTACGTAGACACAATGCCAACGTTCCCTTCGGAAAGGTCATCGACACAGTCGGTGATTTCGAAAAGGCATACAGCGAAGTTGTCCAAAAATCACCCGTAGTGGTGGTGAAAGCCCAAATCCACGCTGGTGGACGAGGAAAAGGTGGCGGTGTCAAGGTTGCCAAAACCAAAGAAGACGCTAAAGCCGCTGCTGAGAGAATTCTCGGGATGCAACTCATCACCCCTCAAACCGGTGAAGAAGGAAAAAAAGTTCTAAAAATCTATTTGGAACAAGGTCTTGAAATCGCAAAAGAATACTACCTTTCCATCCTACTCGATCGTGCTTTCCGCAAAACCATCATTATGGCTTCTACCGAAGGTGGAATGGAAATCGAGGAAGTTGCAGAAACTCATCCAGAAAAAATCATCAAAATCCAAATTGATCCAGGAATCGGAATCCAAGGTTCTCAAATCCGTGAACTCGCATTTGCTTTAGGAATCCCAGCGGAGGCTCAAAAGTCCTTCTCTGCTCTTGTAAACTCAATTTACAACGCATACATCAAAGAAGATGCAGCGCTATTGGAAATCAACCCCCTCATCCTAACAAAACAAAACGAAATCGTTGCCGGTGACTGCAAGATGGACTTGGATGAAAACGCACTCTATCGCCACCCTGAAAACGAAGCTCTTCGTGATATCTCCGAAGAAGATCCATATGAAGTAAAAGCAAAAGAATACAACCTCAACTACGTAAAGTTAGATGGTAACATTGGTTGTATGGTAAATGGTGCAGGTCTTGCTATGGCAACTATGGACATCGTAAAGTTAGCTGGTGCTGAACCTGCAAACTTTTTGGACGTCGGAGGTGGAGCAAACCCTACTACTGTAGAAAACGGTTTCCGTCTTATCCTTTCTGATCCAAACGTAAAAGGTATCTTTGTAAACGTATTCGGTGGTATCGTTCGTTGTGACCGAGTGGCTCTTGGAATTATAGAAGCTACAAAAAAGGTAAATGTATCGGTTCCAGTAGTGGTTCGATTGAAAGGAACCAATGCGGAAGAAGGAAAAAAAATCCTGAACGAATCCGGTATGAACATTGTGGGAGTGGAAGGACTCCGTGAAGCGGCAGACAAAATCGTCTCCCTAATCAAAAAATAGGAACTATAAAACATGACTGTATTAGTTGACGCAAACACAAGAGTAGTCGTCCAAGGGATCACCGGTAAGGAAGGATCCTTTCATGCGACTCAAATGTTAGAATATGGTACAAAAGTGGTTGCAGGGGTCACTCCAGGCAAAGGCGGACAAACCTGGACTTCCGAAACTGGAAAAACAGCTCCCGTTCGTAACACCATTAAAGAAGCGATGATCCAAGATGGTGCAAACGCTGCGATTATCTTTGTTCCACCTCCATTCGCAGCGGATGCGATTTTAGAAGGAATCTTTGCTGAGATCCCACTTGTGGTTTGTATCACAGAGGGAATCCCGACTCACGATATGCTAAAAGTATATAGCGTACTTCGTAATTCCAAAACCAAACTGGTTGGACCAAACTGCCCTGGGGTCATCAACCCTCTTCATAAAGTGAAAATGGGAATTATGCCAGGTTTCATCCACACTCCAGGAAAGATCGGGATCGTTTCTCGTTCTGGAACTTTGACTTATGAATCCGTTGCTTCCTTAACTGCGGCTGGTCTTGGCCAGTCCACTTGTATCGGAATCGGGGGAGACCCAGTACCAGGAATGAACCATACAGAAGCGGTTCGTCTCCTCAACGAAGATCCAGATACAGAGGGAATCGTAATGATTGGTGAGATCGGTGGAACTTCGGAAGAAGAAGCTGCTGCTTACATCAAAGCTCACGTGAAAAAACCAGTGGTTGGTTTCATTGCAGGCCAAACAGCTCCTCCAGGAAAACGTATGGGCCATGCCGGTGCGATCATTTCAGGTGGAATGGGAACTGCCACTTCTAAAATTGCGGCAATGCAAGACGCTGGTGTCAGCATCTGCGCGCACATTGGTGAAGTTGGCGATAAAATGAAGGCAGCCCTTAAAAAATAAGGGTTTGCCTCAAAAAAAAAACAGCTATTCAAGGGGAATGGGGAGTCTGAATTAAGAGTATGGAACAACGTTCATGGGTTTCAAGTACATTGATTCTCCTCGTTTCCGTGGGCCTTTTGGCTGCGGAATCTGGAGATAAGGGATTTACACTTAGCTTACAAGACGCAGTCAAGTATGCCATAGAAAACAACCGCGAGGTCATGCAGGCCCGTTTAGAGTTAGCAAAAGCTGACTCCAACCTCATGAAGTTTGAGGGAAAGTATTCTTGGCGCGCTCTTTCTAAAGCGGAATTGGATGAAAAAAAATTCCCTTTCAACCAAAACAATATCTTTACGGGAACAAAAACCCAAACCACCACTTATAGTGCTGGACTCGAAAAACTATTCACAACAGGAACTTACTTCAAACTAGAAGCCAAGTCGCAACGTTTTGACTCAAACGCTTTTGAAGATCCAAACAAAACTCCTGCGGGATTTACTGCTCTTGGACTTCCACCGTTATACACTGATACCCTTTCTGTCACCATTGCACAGGATTTACTAAAAAATGCTTTTGGTGCTAACGAAAGGAATATGGAAAAAATCCTAGAAAACCAAACAGAGATCATGCGCGAGCAAATGGAAGACCAAGTCGCAAACAAAGTGGTAGCCACTCTTGTTGACTATTGGAACTACTCTGTAAAGGAATCAGGATACCAAACCTTCGAACAACTTTTAAAAAATACAAAAACCGTTCGTGACTTAACCATTCGGAAACAAGGACTCGGACTTTCTGAAAGTTTCGAAGTCAACCAGTGGAATGCCCTCCTCTCTCAAGTGGAAGGACAGATGGCACAGGCTGTTGCTGAAAAAGAAGAAGCACGAAGAAAACTGATTCGTTCTTTGAACCTTCCCGAAGATACTGTTTTCCAAAAAACAACTCCACTTTCGGAAACTCTTCCAACAAAGCTGGATTACGCAGCAGATATCGATTACGCATACAAACATAGAGCCGATTTCAAAGCCATTGTTCGCAAAAAAGAAAATGCAGAACTCTCTATGAAAACTGCAAAAAACGAAGCGCTTCCTAGTTTGAAAGCAGCGGGAACTTACGGATACCAAGCACAAAATTTGGTTAGCCCACAAAACAATTATACTGACAAGGGAGCAGGTGTGTTTTCATACCAATACCCTGTGATGCAAGGGTCTTTAGATCTAAGTTATCCAATTATGGACAAAGGTGTGAAGGCTGGAATTCGAGATGCAGAAATCCAAAAACGCCAGGTATCTTTGGAAGAAGCAGACCTGACAAAGGCAGTTTCTGATGATGTCAAAACAAGAATCGATATTTTAAAAGCATCTTTCCAAGTGATGGAAAATGCAAAACGCACAGAAGAAGAATCTAAAAAATACTACAACGGTGTTTTGCGTTCTTTCCAACAAGGAAGGTTCAATGCATTGGCAGTTAAAAATGCTTTAGACACTCATGTGCAAGACCAGTTGTCCCTAGTTCGAGCAAAAGTTGACTACAATATCAATTTACATCGCTACTATGTTGCTAAAAATGCATTGTTTGAAGAATACGGAGTGGAAAGATCCAAACTCCTACCTGAAAATCTTTAATTAAAGAAACGGGAGAATCATTTGATTAGATCCCGTGTGTTTTTTGCCCTTGCTCTTCTTTTTTCATTCATAGTCATTGTTACCTATGCCTTTGTTGACTTTCGAGAAAGAGAAGACAAGGCGTATGACCTTTATCAATCGGAATCCTACCTCAAAGTTCTAAAACTCTACTCCGATACAGAAATTCCTTCCAGTGAATTAGAACTTACCATTCTATCCCAAACCATTTCCCAGTTAGAAAAAAAACTAAACGAAAAAGGTTCACCAAAAGATCTTATTTCTTTTTTCAAAAAAAGTTCCTTAACCAAACTCATCGAATGGGAAACCACCAGAGGAACCTATTACCATATTGAAGACCCATATTTTTCGCATTTGAAAAAACATGGAGATGGATACAAAAGGGCCCTCATCACTAAAATTGGAACTTTATCCAAACCCATTCCGAAATCGGAAGTCACCCACCTCCTCCTCTTACTCATCTTAGAAGACCCACGAGGTATGGAGGAGAGTTTCAGTCGGTCACTGGCAAACCTACTCAGTTTTCCTTTTGAACCAATCGGTGAAATCGAATCGGAATTTTTACTCCAGAGTTTACACTTCTTAGCCAATACACCGAATACCCTTCTCTCCCACCAAACAGCTACCATACGAGGAAAAAATGTAAACCTCCGGAGTGGCCCTGGACGTGAAAATGCAGAAGTGGGAAAAATCAGCGAACCCGAACTTAGTTTTTGTTTAGAAGAAGATGCCGGCACAGAAACCATCGCTGGCCATAACGGTCATTGGAAACGTTGTTACTTTCCTAACTTACAAAAATCAGCTTGGATCTTTTCTGGATTTTTAACAGAAGTGCCACCAAATCCAAACATCGTTGCCGAATTTGAAAAACGTTTTAAGGCTGTAGACAATGAGGTGCGAATCGATTTCGAAGGTTGGAACGGGAACCAAATCCCATCCACTTTTTTTGGGACTTACATTCCTAGAGAATCTGTCAGGGTTTCAGGAGAAACAGGATTTCCCATCTATGGAAAATCAAAAGGATCCAAAGGCACCGAACGGATTTGTAAAAAACTATCAGGTGATAAAAACTATTTTGAGTTTTCGTTTAGCCCTACAGACTCCGAAGTTCCTATCAGCTTTTTAGAACTCCATTTAAACTATGACAACCGAGAACACCTTGCCTATTCCATCTCCCTGGATAAAGAATCCATTTGGGTAAATAAAAATCGATATGTCCTCGACGGCGAAAAAAGAAGAGAAAATCTGTCCTTACACATTGAATCCCGAGACGGGGACAAATGGAACGCAAGCCTCTGGAGGCGAAATACAGGACTCATTCAGTCCATTCGTTCCTTCCCTATGGATGAATCAGCCTTGGTGTCTGGCCGGTATTCCTGGGAAATTTGTCTCCCACTGACAAAGGAACCAAATCGGGAACAAGTGTTACTCTTTGAAATTAGAACGGGAATCCATTAGAGGGGGAAAATTTATGGCTACCTACGATTACCATTGTCATACATGTGGAAAAGACTTTGAACACGTTCAATCAATGAAAGATGATGCACTGACCCTGTGCCTCTGTGGAAAAAATGGATCTGTCGAACGCCGCATTTCCGCTAGTGCCGGAATCATCTTTAAAGGATCTGGATTTTATGTTACCGATTATAAAAAAGACAGTTCCACGCCATCTTCCGGCAGTACGGATTCTGGATCTAAATAAGGTTTTTCTTTGGCAACCAAAGGCCGATTAGCCATTATTGCTGGTGGTGGTGAACTACCTCATATCGGAATGTCAGAAGCCTTGGCAGCAGGTGAGGATCCTCTATTTCTTGGCCTCATCGAATCTGATTTCGTCCCACGAGAACACAGTGCACGGACAATTCCTGTGCACATCACCCAAGTCGGTAAAATACTTAAAACCATCCAAAAAGAAAAAATCTCAAGGATATTAATGCTTGGAAAAGTTCGTAAAGATCTTCTTTTCCAAAAACTCAAATTTGATTTAAAAGCACTCTCCATCCTTGCTCGCACCATCAATCGCAATGACTATCCCATTTTCCTAGCCATTGCTGATGAGTTCGAAGCCATGGGTGTCAAAGTCATCTCCCAAAAGATCTACTTACAATCCCTCCTACTTCCCGAAGGAAGATACACTCCCAAAAAGTTTAGTTCCCAAGAAATAAAGGACATCGACTTTGGAATGTTTTACGCAGAAAAAATGGCCGATTTAGACATCGGGCAAATGGTTGTGGTTTGTGATGAATCCGTCATTGCAGTAGAAGCTGTAGAAGGGACCGATGAAACCATCAAACGTGGCGGCCAATATACGAAAAAAAAGGGAGATGCGGTTGTCTGTAAAAGTCCAAAAGCCAAACAAGATGACCGTTTTGACTTACCTACAATTGGAATCCATACCTTCCAAATGATGCTCGAAAGTGGTTGTAAAACACTTTGTATACGAGAAGGAGAAACTTTAGTAGTGGATCCAAAAACGGCGATTGAATTTGCCACCAAACACAAATTAAACTTCTGTGTCTTAGGAAAAAGTGGAAGTAAGGTTCTCAATGGTAACCAAAAAAAAATCCCATAGTCAAGAGTCAGACAAAAACATTCTAGTCATTGCCGGTGAACATTCCGGCGATTTACTCGGAGCCGATTTATTACAAGAATTGTCCATCCTGGAACCAGAATACAAATTCTATGGAATTGGTGGGGAAGGAATGATCGGACAGGGCCTTGAATCTATGGAAGAACTGGAACACTTAAGTGTCATTGGATTCTCTGAAGCTCTAAAAAAATATAGTTTCTTAAAAAAGATTTTTTACCGCGTTCTTGATGAAACCGCTCAAAGGCCTACGAAACTTGCCATTCTAATTGATTATCCTGGATTTAATCTTCGTTTGGCGAAGGAATTAAAACTTCGAGGAATCCCTACGGTGTTTTATGTATCTCCACAGATTTGGGCTTGGAAGTTCAATCGAATTTATTTTATCAAAGAACAGATTGCACTCATGCTCACCCTCTTCCGATTTGAAGAAGAGATTTATACAGAATACGGCGTGAATGCTAAATTTGTGGGCCATCCCATCACCAAACGAATTCCTGAAAAATTAAAAAAGGAACCGGTGATCACTGAAAAACTTCCCGACTCGCACCATGGATACACTGTGGGACTCCTACCTGGTTCTAGAAAAGGAGAAATTCGTAGGCTGATTGATCCCATCCTCGGAACGGCTACCCTTCTTCACGAAAAGTGCAAATTGGAAAAAAAGAAAGTGGTATTTCTACTTCCAAATATCAATGCCAAAGAAGAACCTTTTATTTTAGAAAAAATAGAAGCCCTAAAACAAACCCATCCCGACATCCAAATTCATTATTTATGGAATGCATCTCTTCGAGTGATGGAAACAAGCGACCTCCTCCTCATTGCTTCTGGAACAGCCACCTTAGAAGGACTCTATTTTGAAACCCCGATGGTCATTCTATATAAAGTGAGTCTATTTACTTACCTATTGGGTTCCCTGCTGATGCGTTCCAAGTTCATTGGACTTGCCAATATCCTTTCCGGTGAGGAAGTTTGTCGGGAAATCACTCAAAACGAATGCCAACCAAAGTATATTTTCGAGGAAGCTTGGAAGATCCTTTCCAATACAAAACTCAGGAATAAAATGAAAGGGATCTTACGGGATGCAAAAGAAAGGGAACTCGGAACTACCAATGCTTCCAAAAAGGCGGCAAAGGAAATCCAATCACTCCTGAGATCCCTTCCGAATTAACCGCACCACTCGATTTTCCCAAGTTCCTATCCAGGATTTGGGTTTTAGGTCTGAATACAAAAAATACCCTTTGATGGTTTCTTCATCACTGGGACGTAAGCGAATTCCTACAGAATCCAATTCCAAACTAAGGCCTTCTGTTCCGTTCCAAAGGACAGTTTGATCTTCTGGTTGGATTTTGATTACATGAGTTTTATTTTCCCATTCCAAAACCCACTCCCCACCAAACGCCGGTAAACTGGAAGCCTCAGGAGCCGTATCAGCAGGATTTTTTTTATCCTGGCAACCAATAGAAAATAAGAATAAAAAAAGAATACTGAGAGAAACTATTTGATAACGCATTTATTATCCTCTTCTGAAAAACTAAAAGTTCCCCGAGATTCGCCGACTAGACCATACGCGGTAAAACCATAGTTTCCATTTTTATTATTTCCGTATCCTTTCAGATCCAAAGATTCACTGGAAACCACCAGGTTCGAAATATAATCCATATCCGAATACCGACTCAAATCAAATTCCATTTGAAAGGGTTTTTTAAAGGGTGTGAGATCCATTTCTAATTTAGAAATTAAATCGGCTTCTTTAAAACTCACGCCAAATAGTTTTAGAAAATAAGAAGTTCTAGCATCTTTATGTAGAGTATAATAATCGCTTCCAATACTATTAAAACTATAATCCAAACTGACTTCCGAAGGTTTTAATTCCGCACCACAAAGATGCATCCAAGGATCAGACCAAGGATATTCGTTCAAAACCAAACTAAAACCAAAGTTGGGAGTTTTACTCGCAAAATAAGAAATCATAGAAACCTTGGAACCAGTATTTCCCAAGGCCAAATTAAAATTCATTCGCCCATCTTTTACTTGTAGATTACCCTTTGCTTCTCCAAGTGATTTTGAGCCGCTATAAGGAAAATAATTTCCAACAGCAATTCCCAAGTCCAAATTCATCGATTCCAAAAAGTATTTATAAACCTTTGTTTGGTAAAAATATTCTTCTGGAATCAACTTCTCCTGGCGTTCCCTGATTTCTTCTAAGGTTTCTTTTTTCCAGTCTTCATACAAAGGTTTCCAATCATTGGCTGTCAGATCTGCCGTTTTGAAACCCAGTTTGGTTTTTGAATTTAATGGATAATAAAAACTTCCATCTGTCTTTTTAGATCTGCCCCAAACATTCACTCCTCCCCCAGAAAGATGGGAAGGTTTACCAAAAACCATAGAATCAAAATTCAAATTCCATTCATTGCCTTCGAGTAAGTTTAGGTTTAAATTTCCATTTTCGATCTGTAAAAGTTTAGAATCCCATTCGATTTCTGATCCGACAATTGCCCCAACCAAACGGAACCATTTGTTTTTATCTCCTGTTTCCGTGAGGTCTAAATTACCATTGAGATTACCGGTTAAAGGTAGAATGAAATTTCCCGAAACATCAGAGATTCGCTCGGTAATTCCTTCTAGAGATTCAATTTGAAATTCAAAATGACGGTCAAAGACAGGTTCTTTAATGGTTTCTTTTTTGACTGAGGTTTTGATCCGAAAGTCTGTTCCTAAAAATTCCCTATCTTCTTTGTTTTCTGTGAATAAAAACACTTCTCGGAACCTGAATCCATCGAGTATAAAGTTTTCAAAAAAAGGAACTGGGATGAGTGAATTTTCAAACTCCACATCTCCGCTCGCAGTGAATCCGGAAACAGGATCTCGAACCACTTTCCCTTCTCCAGAAAGTACAGCGGAATGTACATTCGAACCAAACAGGTAATTGGTTAAAATGATGGCTTCTTCCGATGGATAATTTTTCCATTGGAATTCAAATTGGAACTCGTCCAAATTTGTATCAGAAAACTGACCTTCACCCTTAATGCGAGTTGTGTTCGGAATCCAAAACCAACCATTGTTATATGAAAGGAATAACTTTTTATTTTTGCGTTTTAAAACAATGTCCCAACCTTCTTTCCAATCGACCAAAGTGGAATCGTTTTGTTTTACAGTGAGCCTTGCATCGTGAAAACGAATGTCTTTTAATTTGTTTTTTTGCGCATATTCGATGAGCTGATTTCTTAAACTTACGTTTTCATTCAAAACCAAATGAGGGCTATAAAAATCAATTTGTTCAACTGTGGGAGATTCTTTAAAATAACTAGAGAGACGAAAGGTTACTTTTTTCACCTTCAACATATGGTCGTTAAAGGAAAAGTCTTCTTCATTCGAAACCACTAGATCCTCGATGATCAGTCCCTCACGAAGAGAAAAATCAAGAACCCCAATGTCTACGGCCTTCCCTAGTTCTTTGTTGATGGTAAAAGAGACAACTTTTCTCAATTGGACAAGGGGGATGCGGTAGTTGCGGAGGTAAAATTCCAGACTATAATAGAGTAGGATAAAACAGAAAAAAACAAAACCTAGGGCCAGAAATGAAAATAGAACCCGCTTGTTTTCACGGATTCTATTCATTAAAATTAGAAAGGATGACCTATACTGCGATAGGCGGTAGGAAGAAAAGATCCGTTCCAAAAGAACTTAGAGTTTGCCCTCCGGCTGCAACACTTCCAAACATTCTTTCTGAATGGACTTCAGAGTTTCGTTGTTTGGAAATTCTTCCAATCCTAAATTGGCAACTTGCAAACCTTTTTGGTAAAATCCTGTATTTTTATACTCAAAGCCCATTTTTAAATAAGTCTTTGCAGCCGTTTCAAAATAGAATTCGTCTTTTTTCTGGTTTCCCTTGGTGTAGGTTTTTGTGAGAGTTGCTAGGGCCGGATAGTATTCCCGTTCCGCCACAAGTGACTGTACCACTAGTTTTTTACGTTCCATTAGGTTCGCGTTTTTATCCAATCTTTCGGATTGGTTTAAAAATTGAATGGCCTTAGAATATTCATTTTTTCCCACATAGGCTTTGCCCATGGTGAGGTTCCACTCGGAGAGTTGGACTGGGTTTGACTTTGCTTGGTTGACCTGGTTCAGAGTGGAAATGGTCTCATCATATTTTCCAAGATCGAGCAAAAGTTTTCCCTTTCGAATGATTAATTTGTCTCGGGATTCGTCGGATAGTGTAGAGGATTTGAGATCAGCATCGATAGATTCGATTTGGGCCAAATGAGACCCTGTATTGACTTTGGAAACTCCTGTTCTTTGGTTTCCTTGATTTGATGCACAATTTTCAAATGCCACTACCATCGTAAAAATGAGGGTGAGTGGGAGAATCGATTTCATTAGCCTACCTTTAGTTTGTCTAATTCCTCTAAGAAATTCTTAGTTTCTGTGTCTCTATCCTTCGTTTCCATAGGGAAAAAAAGAACAGCGTCCTGAGACAGCTCATTTAAAAACCGAGAGGGGGCACTCTCGATTTGCTCCCCAAATTTGCGTCTTGTACGAGCCGAAGTCAAGTACAATTTTCGCCTTGGGCGAGTCATACCCACGTAGAGAAGGCGTCTTTCTTCATCGACCACTTCCCCTTCTTCTTCTATAACACGTGAGTTCGGTAAAATTCCCTCTTCTAGGCCTACTAAAAAAACTAAATCGTATTCCAGACCTTTGGACTGGTGCATGGTCAAAAGTTGCACCCGTCGGTCTTCCTCGTCCTCTTTGGGTTCGTCTTCCATTAGAAGGACTAGCCTCTGTAAAAAGTCAAAAATGGTGGCTTTGCCTTCCCGACCCTCTTCTTCCTCAAAAAAGGACAACATATTCACAAGTTCACTCAAATTGTAGATCCGAGCCTTGACCACCTTCTCCTCGGTTTCTTCCATGGAAATTTCCCGCTCAAAACCGATTTGAGTGATCATTTCCCGAAGGATGGGTGCCAGTTTCGGTGACATGGCAAACTTCTTTTTAAAGGCATCCACCATTTCTACGAATTGATAGATTTCTTGTCTGACCTTAGCTTTTATTTCGGGCAAATAGTCAGGACTCTCAATCATTTTATGAAAGATTTCATATAAAGACAGTTTGTGAGTGAAGGCTTCCTCTTGGAGTTTTTGCATGGTGCCGGGGCCAATCCCCCGTTTGGGGTAATTGATGATCCTGAGAAGCGAATAATCATCCTTAGGGTTTGCCACATAACGTAAGTAGGAAATACAATCCCTAATCTCTTTCCGATCAAAGAAATTATAACCACCCACGACTTTGTAGGGAATACTTCTGTTCCTTAGTTCCTCTTCAAAAGGGCGAGATTGGAAATTGGTGCGAAATAGGATGGCAATTTCTTTTCCTTTAAACTCATTTTTAATGAGTAAGGTTTGGATCCTTCCTGCAACAAAGATGGCTTCTTCCCTTTCATCGGCGGTTTCATAATATTCTACTCGTTCTGCTGAAGGGATTCGGCTATATAAGGTTTTTTCCTTTCGGCCTTTGTTGTTTTGGATGAGAGAGTTTGCCGCTTGGATGATGAGTGATGTGGATCTATAGTTTTCGAGAAGTCTAACCACTTTGGCATGAGGGAATTCCCTTTCAAAGTTAAGGATGAGTTGGACATTGGAACCACGAAAGGCATAGATACTTTGGTCGTCGTCCCCTACCACACAAAGGTTGTCACTTTTGCCACGAAATAAAGATAAGAACTCGTATTGGAGTTGGTTTGTATCTTGGAATTCATCCACCAGATAATACTCGTGTTTTCTTTGGTAATAGGCTGCAATCTCAGGAAATTCAGCTAACAGACGTTTGGGAAGTAAAATCAAATCATCAAAGTCGATGGCATTTTTTTCTTTGAGTCCATCTTCATACATTGAAAAAACTTCTGCTGCGATGAGATCAAACTCACCCGTTTGGCCATTGTCTCTCGGATGGACTTGTGTGTTTTTTGCATAAGAAATACGACGTAGGATTTCTTTTGGGGGAACTTTTTTGGGATCGAGTCGTTTGGATTTTAATAGGTCGGAAACAAAGGCTTCTTGGTCTGTTCCATTGAATAATAAAAAGGTTTCGTTGTAACCGAGTTTAGTAATATGTTCTTTTAGGATTTTTAAACCTAACGAGTGGAAGGTGGATAGTGTGATTCCTTTGAGTTTTTCCCGGGGAACCATTTTCCTGAGGCGTTCGGCCATCTCTTTGGCACTTTTATTGGTAAAGGAAAGGGCCACAATTTTGCCCGCTGGGATTTTTACCCCTTCTACCATATGTGCAATCCGGTTCGTGATTACCCTGGTTTTTCCAGATCCCGCACCTGCGAAGACAAGAAGGGGTCCTTGGATGGTGGAAACTGCTTCCATTTGCGCCGCATTTAATTTCATAGGGAGACCGGTAAGGGACATAATCTTGGTAAATCCGATTCGGTCGAGTGAAAAACGGCTGTAATTGATTACTTAGGAGCGGTTTCCTTCCAAGATTTGTTTTGGCCATGGAAATTTAAAAAACTGGCAAAAACTGGATCTTCTTCCACAGGCAATACCGATCGAAAGCGGATCCAATCTAGGGCCGTGTATAGCGCGATTTCGGAAACTCCAACTTTTCCGTCGGTAAAGAAAAAATGACCATTTAACTCGCGTTTGATATACTCTAAAATGGAGCTGATGCGGAGTGCATTTTTTGTCAGATAAGGTGCGGCGTCAGGTTTAATCCCTTCTTTATTCAGATAAAACAAAAGGATTCCATTATCAAGAGCTTGGTCAATGGCTGTTTGTAAATTTGTCTCTCGGTAATGGTGGGTTCCACTTTTGGGTCGAAAGTTTCCACTACCCTTGGTTTCAAAAATATAGTCGGTGATGGTATGGCTGTCCCAAATTTTCACATCATCTATCTCAGCATAAGGGATTTTCCAAAGAGGATTTTTTTCCCGTAATTCTTTTTGGCCTGTCTCTGTCATCGTATCCACAAGGTTAAAAGGAATTCCAAGTTCCAAACAAAGAAAACGAATCCTTCTTACATAAGGAGAGGTGATGCTACCATATAATTTCATATAGAGATAGTATTCTCTATCCCTTCCATCCTTCAAGAGTAAGATTTTGATAATTTCAAAAAAGTGAGAAAATCTCTATACAATTCTTGGATTCAGAATATCCCTTGTTCGAAGGAAATCAAAATGAAAGAACGAAAAAACTGGAAAGACCTATTCCCTACCCCAATTTATACCCTTGCCAGTTTTGATATCCAACTTCCGAGATCTGAAGAAGAAAAAACATATTATGTATTAAAATCAAAAAACTGGGTCAATGTTGTTCCCGTCACGAAATCAGGTGAAATTTTACTCATCAAACAATACAGACATGGAATTGGGGAGATCAGTTTAGAAATCCCAGGTGGGATCGTGGATGAAGAAGGGCCAGGTTCGGAATTGGAATCTGCCATACGCGAACTTAGGGAAGAAACCGGATATGCCACAGAACTCTCCAAATACAAATTACTTTCTAAGTTTTCAGGTAACCCGGCTATGTTTACAAACTGGTCTTATTCTTATGTTGCTTATGATGTGGAACTTGTTCACGAAGTAGAATTTGATGAAGGCGAAGATATAGAAATAGTTTTAAAAAACCCATCGGAAGTAAAACAACTGTTACTTGATGGATCAATCCACCACCCACATATGGCCGCAGCACTTGGGATATACTTTTTACAATCAAAGTAACAACCTAACGATTGTAGAGTTTTTTACTAACTACCCCTCGGAGATTTACATTCATTCTTTAGTGAATTCTAAAAAAACGAACCAAAACTATATTTAGAAAAATCCCCAAGAATCTCGAAATTGCTGGAAAATTAATCATTAGTTTGAGACAGTATGTATATGAGAAAGTCCATCGCAAAGTCAATCCTAGTACTTATCATAGTATTCAGTCATCTTCCGCTTTTTGCAGAAGATGGTGAAACATTAGAGCCAATTACCATTACAGTCCAGAAGGGAGAAACCCTTTCTCTCATTTCAGAAAGACATCTTTCTGATCCCAAACGGTGGCCAGAACTTTTAAAACACAATAAAATCCCGAATCCCGATCTAATCAAACCAGGTTTATCCTTAGTGGTTCCCGTTTTCCTTAGAAAACCCGTTGTTGGTGTCACTGAATTTGTGATGGGACAAGTGGAATGGAATGGAACTGGTGGTAAGGGACCTTGGGTTCCTTTGAAACTCGGACAAGAACTCCATCCCAATGACCAAATCAAAACCACCGGCAAGGGAAAAACAGATGTTCATATCAATAACGTTGGTATGGTGCGAATTTTGACAAACAGCCATTTTGAAGTGAAAGGTGCCGAGAAAAAAGGTGGGGCAGTAACAGTTGCTCTGTTTAAAGGAAGTTTGGATGCTAAGGTCACAAAATCCAATCCACCGACAAATGAACACAAATTCAATATTGTAAGCCCCTCTTCCACTGCGGGTGTTCGCGGAACGGAATTTCGAGTGGAATTAGATGAAAAATTAAGTTCTACTATTTCCTGTTTTGAAGGAGTAGTAGATGTTGCTGCACAAGGAAAAACAGTAGAGTTAAAACAAGGAATGGCTACTTTTGTTGAAAAAGGTAAGTCTCCTGTGCAACCTTATAAAATTCCCGAAGCGCCACGCCTCAAAGAAGAATAGAAGGAATATGAATCGAAATTTTTTACTGATCCTTGGGATTGTTTTTCTTACATTTAGTTCTCTAGTTTCTAAACCAAAAAGAGAACTTCGCATAGCAATCGATGCTGAAGCAGATGCCAATTTTGAATTGGAACTTTGGCAAGAGAAACCGAATGAGAATGGGGACAGCATTGCCCCCAAACCTCCAGAATCCATTCAGTTTAAGGGAAACAGAATTACTGTAACACCCAAGGATGATTTTGAATACTTTCGTGTTCGTAGACTCGGTGAATATGGGGCTAAAGGGTTTTGGACCCAAGTATATTCTACAAATGTGGATCCAGGTTCCCCTCTCTCTGTTCCCAAAGAATATGTTGCTACCAAAAAAGCCTTTGTTCCTAAAACGGAACCGAAAAAAGCCACTTCAGTAATTTCGGGTGATAGTTTTGTTATTGTAAAAGAAAAGGATGAATCCATTCGATATCTGACAAAAGACCATCTAACACTCAATCCTACCGATGATGCATCGGGAGTTGCCGAAATACGTTATCAGATGAACAGAGGCCACTGGAATTCCAGCAAAGCGATGACCTCAGTTCCAGTCCAAGAAGAAGGGAATTATAAATTTTTGTATTTTTCTCTAGACCATGCTGGTAACAAAGAACCAATTCAAGTTTTAGACTTTATTAAAGATTCTACTCCACCTGAAACAAAACTGAACTGGGTAGGACAAACTGCAAGTGGTAAAGGCGGGGTTAAGTTCCTTTCACCAGAAACTAAGATCAAACTCACCTCGAAAGATCGTTTGAGTGGAACCAAAGACATACTTGTTGCTTACACTTGTCAGTCGGGGAACCAATCTGAATTTAAACCATATACTGCTGAGATTTCGATTATTGAGTTAAAAGCAACATGTAAGGGATCCTTTCAATTATTCTATTACGGGATTGACAACGTAGGGAATGAGGAAGCAGTCAAAACATTGAATATCCAATTGGGTAGCGAATCCAATTAAGAAATAAACATTAAGATTGTCGATTGCCCCAAATTTAGGGCTTCTAAACACTGGCCTAAGAGATGAAGAAAAACCTTTCTTTGGCCATTTTCAAACACCGTGACTTTCGTTACTTTATTGTCGCAAGATTCTTTATGGTTCTAGCGATCAACATCCAAGCCACGATTGTCGGTTGGCAGGTTTATGAACTAACAGGAAGTGTCCTTGACCTAGGTCTCGTTGGACTTTTTGAAGCAATCCCCTCCATCATTGTTGCCCTTTATGCCGGACATCTCGCAGACTTAAAAGATCGGCGTAATATCATTGTTATCTGCCTCTTCTTTTTACTTGTTTGTTCTCTCACTCTTTTTGCATTCACTGGCCCTCTGTCATTTTTACTGGAAACCTACAAAGCATATCCTATATTTTTAGTGATTCTGGTTTCAGGAATTGCGAGGGGGTTTATATCCCCAGCCATCTTTAGTTTTGTCACACAACTTGTGCCAAGAGAACATTACCCACATTCGGCGGCTTGGATGGGAACGTCCTTCCAAGCAGGTGCCGTGATTGGACCTGCTCTCGGTGGAATAGTATACGGAAGTTTTGGAATGCAGGCCGCGTATGTACTGGATTCGATATGTATTGGACTTCCCTTTTTACTTTTCTTTTGGATCGCAAAACGTGACCTTCCGGAACGCAAAGAAAAGGAAGCGTTAAAAGACAGTCTTCTCAAAGGATTACGTTTTGTTTTGAAAAACGAAATCATGTTAGGTGCTATGGCCCTAGATATGTTTGCAGTTTTATTTGGAGGAGCTGTTGCCCTTCTCCCAGTTTATGCCAAAGACATTTTATTTGTTGGTTCCGAAGGTCTAGGATATTTACGAGCAGCCCCTTCTTTCGGTGCTCTCCTCATGGCCTATTACCTCACGTATAAACCACCTTTGGAAAAGTCCGGCCGAGTTTTATTACTTTGTGTGTTTGGATTTGGAGTTTGTATGCTTGTATTTGGCCTTTCCCATTCCTTTTTACTTTCCCTAACTGCTCTCTTTCTTTCAGGAGTTTTTGATAGTGTTTCCGTTGTGGTTCGTTCCACCATCATGCAAACCATGACTCCTGAGGATATGCGGGGCCGCGTAAGTGCGATCAATAAAGTCTTTATTGGTTCTTCAAACGAAATTGGAGCCTTTGAGTCAGGGGTTTCCGCAAAATTCCTTGGCCCGGTGGGTTCGGTTGTTTTTGGAGGAGTTATGACCATCCTTGTTGTGTTCTTTACCTTCCGTTTATCTCCTAAGTTAAAAGAATTAGAACTGAAAAACTGGGTTTAAAAATGCTTGGAAAATCTCTTTTGCAAGGAAAACTGGACAGGCCATGTCAGATTTGATCCATGATTCCAAACTTCCTGAAGACAAAAAACACACCCTTGTACTTCTCATACAAACAATGTTAAACGATGTGAACAAACAAATCACTCATTTAGGAATCAATAACTATATGAAACTCCAAGATGACATTGCGAAGATTTTACTTCCTATCATCGAAGACAAAATGGAATGATCAGTCGCTAGAACAAACTGGAGTTATTTTTCCTGTAACTTCTAAACGGTTCATTAAAAATACCATCCATTCGGGTGGTTTATTTTTTTCTTTTGTATGACAAAATGAAAAGTTTCCTTGATTTGTCCGCACCCAAAACCATAAGTTTTTTCCCCTCCAAAAATCTGTCTGACCCAAAATAATTGAATTCCCATCCGGTATAAAGGATTGTTTCGGATGGGAACCATCCCAAAAAGAAAAGGAAAGAACCTTCTCTCCACTAGAAAGATAAACAGCAGTTCCCAGAAAATAGTTTTGTAAGATGAGTCGTGAAGGAGACCCGTCAGATTCTTCCCAAATAGGATCAATCTGATTGGAAGAAAATAAAAACCGATCCCCAAGTTTATTCCTGACTATGCCTACTAGTCCCATACTTTGTTTGTAAGCACTTGACAATGCATTGGAATTGGTATCAAAGTATCCATCACTATTGAACAAAACATTTGTTTGGAACAAAGAGTTTTGAAACCTCTGGATAGAATAGAATTTTAAATCAGAATCGGCATTTGGATTTGTTTGTTCTGAACTTAACGTTGGATTCGTAACGGAATTTGACATCCATAAAATTCGTTTCCATTCCATAAGGAATTCATTGGCAACAGTAGGATGTTCCATCCTAACAAAAACTTCCTTATTTTTATCTCTTGCTGATACAGAAAAATTATAAGAACCAGTATAAACAATCTTGTCATCAATTATCATTGTTTTGTGGTGTAATAACCCGCCCAAGTACCGATCGTTTTTATAAACAAAATCAACATTCCCGTCTTCCCAAATTTGTGAAGGAAAACTTAAACTTTTACTAAGGAAAATGCCTTCAGGGTTCGTAGACATAGGACTGTTGTATATCCCTTCTACACGAACTCCTCTTTTATTTGCCTCCAAAAGTTTCAAACTAAGAACCGGGTCATAATGGGAATAAATTAGATACTTAATGGAATGTTGTGCCTGATCCACTGCATCGAGTAACTGTTGTTGGATCTCTAAGCCCGCTTCGGGAGAAGTATAGTATCGTAAAAAACCTAGTTGAAAAAATCCTCTTGGATTTTTTCCCTCTAAAGTAGAAATCATCTCGAATGATTCCTTTTCAGAAATGTTTTGAGTCCAATAAACATTATGATCTGTCAATAACCCGTGGGTGGTAAAGTTTCCTGTTCCCATAAATACACGAGTTTTGTCGATGATCCAAATCTTTGTATGATGGATTCCTGAACCTGACCATCTTTTTATTTCCAAACCAAAAGATTCTAATTCCGAGTAATCTTCCTCTTTATCACCGAAAAGTTGTATTTGTACACCCATTCTCTTTTTTAAATAGAGTTCCGAAATGATTTCATAATCATCTATGGAATAAAGATAAGCACGGATCGAAATTTTTGCCTTTCGAATCTCTGAAAGTAAAACATCTTTCACTAGTCTTTTTTTCTCTTCCGCGATATCTCGACCAGGATAAGAAAAGTATAACTCTGTGACAGGAGCCGCAGGGAAAAAAAGGGAACTTAGATCCTTAGCTTTCGGATTTTTGCAAAAAAAGATATTTGAAAAACAAAGAATCGAACAAGAATAATAAATCCAATTCATATTTGAAGTCTCCCAAAAACATATCCGAAGTTTGATACTATGCCCATCGACTCTGGTAAAAATAAATTAGAGAATCCGAGCCCTAACTCAAAAGAGGATTCTTCTTTAAAAGAAAGTTCAAGAAGCCCCTCTCCAATGAAAAAAACTTCAAAATCCCGTTTCTGAAAACTAATCCGTCCATCCGTCTGCCCACTTACTTTGTACGGTAAAAAGTAAGATCCGACTAACTTCGCAACAAACTCACCATAGGTGAATTGTAAAACAAGTTCTGTCAGATAACCGAAACACCGACCTTCTTTCAAAGCAAAGTTTTTTTCATAACCAGATTCGGTGACTGCCGCTGCAGGAAAGATCCGAAATATTTGAGATAAATAGGGAGTTTGAGCGGGGTGTGCCCCCAAAAAAACAAAACCATCCCGAATGATTTGATTTTTTGCATTCCTTTCTTCTCTATCTGATAGGAAGTGAGAACTTCGAAAAAGAAAATCACCAAATCGTAGTTCGGCTCCCATCTGCAACGCTTCTCCTGAGATCGGAATGGAATTTGGCTTTGCAGCCGTTTTAGAACTGGTTCTGTCATTTCCCTTTGCCCAAAGAAAATCAAATTGGAAATTTAGAATTTCCAAATCCATTCCGAGTCCTAAATTTCCGGTGACGAGGGAATCCCCATCGGCTCCAGAAACCTTAGTTTCCCAAGGACTATCCTTGGTATTACGTCCAAAATTCCCAAGTTCCAGGTATTGTAACCCAAGGCGTAAGATAAAATATTCTCCATAAACAAGACCAAAGGAATGCCTACGATGGTGACTTCGTCTGTTTTTGTTTGGTTGGGATCCGTCGGATTTTAATTCTTCGTCACCCAATACATCAGGAAGAAAAGAATGGAATCGATCCTTTTCAAATAACATAACTCCCGAATACCGATCCCAAAGAAAAAACTGTAACGTTAAATGGGAACTTGGTAAAAATTCAATAAAAGCTCCCTCTCCTCCATCATAACCAGTTTGAAAAGCCTTGGGCCGAAACAAATGTTCTCTCCGTCCTACTCCAAAAAGAAATTTGGAAGTTTCATATCCAAGATAATGATTTTTTCCTAAATAAAAAGGATTTAACCCTGTTTCCTTTCCTGTAGTGAGTTTGATCTCTAAATCCCAAACAATTTTATCTTTTTTATTTTTATCTTTGAGGCCGACAAACATGGATTCGTTGGAAACTCGATTCAAATAAGAAGAGTTTTGAAAATTTTGACCCATTCTACCCAATGCCAAATCCCAACCAGGAATTTCGTTTGGCTTTTGTGTTTTGACCTCTCTTAAAAACAATTCGTAACCAAGAATTCCAACTTCCAGACCCACTGCATACTGCGGAGACACTCCAAATAACAGAGAGCATACGAAAAATGGAAAAACCCTAGTGAGTTTCAAAATTCCTCGCGAAAGATTTCGAAATCACTCAGCGACATCCCCAAGGCATCTGACTTCAACCAAAGAAACTCACCTGTGGCAACTGTGATACGAAGCGGAGAAAAACTCTCTTTGTGTCCAAAAGAAGAAATTAAAATGGATTTTGAACCCTGTTTTTTTCTGAGTTGAATGAACTCACCAGAAGAGATCCCATTGCCGATGGTTGATGTTGTTCGAACGGTAAGGAGTAAATCCGATCCTTTTTGGAAGATAGGTAAAAACCAGTCCTTACCATCTGGATCCACAATCCAAGCACAACGACCAGGGTTTAGGATGGTAGAATTGTATTGGAAACTCCTACCCCCACTTCCCAATGGGGAAAGGCTTGGAAACCGAGATTGGTAAGAAACTAGCTCATCTGTGTTTCCTTCGTCTTCTACCAAATAAGAAGCCAAATCCTCTGGATCATTTCCACGATTACAAAGATAGATCCATTCATTTTGTGATTGGTGAGGGTTTGGATAAATGGCTTCGATTTGAACGGGACCCTTTCTTTCTAAAAAACTTTTTGATTTAATGAGTTTTGGATGAGAAAAATAAGAATAAATTTGTTCTTCTGGAAAATGCGGTAGTGGAGATTCCAATTGGAGTTGGTAGGAATTGCCACCTAATGGCTGTAAAATAGAAGAGACTTTTTCCGATCCATTCCCTATCAGAATTTCCGTTTGCTGGTCTAAGATAAGATTTGACAGATAGGTAAAAGCGGATGGTAACCTCTCCACTTCCAAACTTCTTTCTTTTCTTTGCCCCGGACTTCGAAAGTTTCCCGCACAATTGAGCGAAGGAACTAAAGAACGAGAAAAGAAAATTGGATTTGGTTCTGGATGGAGTGACCGAGTTCCGTCCATACTTTTTTCTCGAATGACATTTGGATCGAATGTTATGGTGACCTGGGCATCGGAGTTCAGGTTTTGAAAACGAAGCGAACGAAATTGATGGTTAAAAAAATCTTCCGGCAGTCGGTAATTTGTTTCTCCGAAACAACCAGCAGGGTCAGCGACTAAGGTTAAAATTTCAGTGCCACTTGGTTTCCAAAAGGAATATCGGTTGCCATTTTCTCTTTCAAAAGAAACAACTCCTTCCTCTCGTCCGGAAAATCCGAAGTCAAAAAACGAAGATGGCCCGGGATGGTATTCCAAAAGTTCGGTAGAAATTTGATTCACCAAACTCTCGTTTGCATTTCCTGGACTGATCTGAAAACCATAAGAGGATAAAAAAGGAGAACTACCCACTCGAGGATGAGGTGATTCATTTTTTAAGTTTACTTGGATTGAAAATCGATTTTTTTCTTGGATTCGAAGGAGATGGAAATGATAAGGACTGGTTACAAATTCAGATTTTAATTTCGTTTTTCTGTCCTCAAAGTAGAAACTGGGAATTTGAAATGATAGCTTTGGAAGTGAAAATGGTTTCTCCTTCTCCAAAAGTTCGAGTCCAGCCCAACGTTTTCTTGTGAGAAGGAAAATAGAGCCAGTTGGCAAAACCCATTCACCAGCTGACAGAGGATAAATGGAATGATCAAAAAACCAATTGAGGGAAGATCCGTCACAAGTTTTTCCTGTGTTTTGAAATTCAAAAAATCCTGGTAGTGGCATCTCGGAATCAAAATGATTTCCGGGATAAAATTCAGTGATTTGGATTTGGTCGGGTTTGCAACCTGGTATGGTGTCTTCATTTTCTTTTTTTTCTAAAGAATTAGGCAAACCTGGATTTCCACAAAAGATTTCTTCTGTTTTCCAAAAATTGAATTGGTTGCGACAGGATACGGAATGAGTTTGGGTTGTAAAAAATTCATTCCCTTGTCGAAAAGAAAATTTAGAATCTCTATATTCAGAATCTCCAAAACGAACCCTAACATTTGTTCCAAGGCCTACTAAAAAATCTTTTGGAATGGGAATTCCGTGATATTTGGATTCATCTGACAAAAGAAGAATCCCTCGTGGTAGAATCAATTTGGTTCTTTTAGAAAATAAATCAGACTGGAATGATTTCCAAGATCCATCTAACTCCCAATCGATTGAGGAAAACCTGGGACAAAGAACTCTATCTTTTGGATTTTCCCATTCAATAAACCTTTGGTAAGAAGACTCGGAATGTCGAAAGAGTTCGGAAACCACAGGCTCTGTTTGATCACACTCTGCCAGCCACTTTTCATTTTGAGTTTCAATTTGTTCGGCAATTTCTTCTAGGTTCGGACAAGGGAATTCGAAAACGAGAGTTCTTTGTTTATTTTCGGAACCTGCCAAATTGTGGGAAGGAAATACAACTTCACAAACCTCTACTGTCCTTTGGATTAAGGTGGGATGAGGAAGTCCCAAAGTTTGGTAAGTAACAAGCCCACCCGACCAAATCTGCGAATCCCAGGAGGAAAGAACATCCAACTCTTCCGATTCTTTTTTCCATTTACCGAATTCGATCGTGGAAGCCTGCCATCCCTTCCCACTCAGATTCCAATTTGGATATTCTAAAAAATCTTTTTCCAATAAGGAAAAACCTTCGTTCCATTTCTGGAAAAGAGATTCATTTGTTTTCCAACAAATCCGAAACTTTCCACCTAATTCGCGTTTATATAGTGAAAGCGGGAGAGAATGGATACAAATTACATTTGAATCAAAACTAGTATAGTTTGTATTTTCAATGGTGTCTCCCGTTTCTTCGATGGATCCATATTGGAATTCCAATTTTGGAGTATCCGTAAAACCATCACCAAATGAAAGGAAGGGGATTTCTTCTTTATTTTGGCATCTGCATAAGAGAAAAAAAATAAAGAGTAATAATTGTTTTCGCATCTCCCACCTCGCCTAGATGGGTGGAAAATCATATTTATGGTTCTATTTTTCTTAACCTTTGAATTCCATTGTATATTTTTTCCGCAAGGACAGGCCCAATCCCTGGAACTTCTTTTAACTCACCAATTGTAGCATCGGTGACTTTCTTTTTGGATTGGAAATAGGATAAGATACTTTTCCGTCGGCTTGCGCCAATGTCTTCCATATCATCTAAAATGGTTTTTAATGCTTTTTTCTTTCTTTGGACTCTTTGGAAAGTAACTCCAAATCTATGGGCTTCGTCTCGCAAGTTCCGAAGGAGTCGCATCATAGGAGAATGCATATCAAAACTATAAGGATGTTTTTCACCTGGGAAATAAATTTCCTCTCGTTTTTTGGCGAGGCCAACCATTGGAATATGACCTAGTTCCAATGCATTGGCAGCTTCTGCTGCCCTCGACAGCTGCGTGAGTCCACCATCAATGACAATTAAATCGGGGAGTGTTTCTTCTTCATTCACCAAATGACTGAGACGGCGTGCGATCACTTCATGGATCATACCCGGATCATTGATTCCCTCATACCCGCGCATTTTATAATGCCTATAACCGGCCTTATACGGTTTTCCATCCACAAACATCACACCACTTGCCACAGGAGAAGAACCTTGGAAGTGAGAAATATCATAACATTCAATGGTTCTTGGTAACACAGGTAAATTTAACTTTTCTTGGAGTTCTTTCATTGCCACCGTTTGGTCTCGGAGTTTGGTCGCAAGAATTCGTTCCGTCAAACTGAGTTCGGCATTTTTTTCAGCCAACCGAAGAAGAGATTTTTTGGGGCCCATCTCCGGAAATTTAAGTTTGATGGAAGTTCCAAATTTTTCGGTGATGGCTTCCACAAAAACATCATAGTTTCCTTTGGCAGAAGGAGGTAAAAAAACTGTACTCGGAAGGAGAGTTACATTCAAATAATAATCACGTAGAAAAGAGGTAAATACTTCTTCATCATCAGAAAAAGAGAGTCCAGTAATAGGAAAAGATTTTTTCCCTTCAAGCCTTCCTCCCCTGACTTCTAAAATTACCACTTGGCCTTCATCCTCTCGTTTTCCAATTCCAAGGATATCTTCGTCACCTCCATCCATACTAACAACAGTTTGTTTTTCTCGGACTTGGTTGATTTTTTCGATCCGTGTTTTTAAATATCCTGCTCTTTCATATTCCATTTTTTCGGAAGCTCTAACCATTGCAGATTTTAATCCAGAAACCAAACGTTCCTTTTTCCCTTCTAAAAAACTAAGAATTTCATCGGTTAACTCAGCATAGGTTTCTTTTGAGATATTTCCTTGGCATGGCCCAAGACAACGGCCCATATGAAAATTGAGACAAGGTCTTTGGGGTTTGGAAAGTGGTAGTTTTAATTTGGTTTTACGAATTGGAAAGATTCTATGTATCAATTCCAAAGTATCACGAGCCGCTTTCACATCCGTAAAAGGACCGAAATACCGATCTCCATTGTCTTTTACTTTTCTAGTAATAAAAACCATGGGATAATCCTCACTTGTTGATACACAGAGGAAGGGATAATTTTTATCGTCTTTGAGTCTTACGTTAAACTTAGGATTGTATTTTTTGATTAATGTAGCTTCTAAAAGCAAAGCTTCTTTTTCATTACCTGTGGCAATCCAGTCTAGATCATACAATTCTACATAAAGAGCTCTTGTTTTACGATCTTTTTGGTTCGGATTTAAATAAGACCGAACCCTTGATTGAAGTTTTAGTGCCTTACCAACATAAATCACTTCGCCGATTTCATTTTTCCAAAGATAACAACCAGGTAAACTTCCTAAGTTTTTAATCTTTTCTTGGATGGTTTGTAGAATGAGTGCGTCTTTCATTATGGATTCTAATTGGAATTTTACGTTTACAATTCTTAGACAGTTTGTATCCCTAGGGTATGGATATACGAAAAATGATCAAATTTATAATTTTTGGTCTGGAAGGTTTTAATTACGGAATCGGTGTCCCCACTCTCCTCAGTTATATTTACTTTTTTACAGAATGGTCAGGAGAGGAATTTCAAATCATTCTAATTTCTACATCCATCTCAGTTTTTTTCATCCTCGGATTTTGTATTAGTTTTTATTGGATTCGATTTGCTCCAGTCTCTCGGATTGGAACACCAAAGGTCACAAAACGAGACCACAAATTAGCTTACTTCTGGTTGGATCATCTTGGAAAAGTTGCCATCATTGACATGATCATCCGTTATGCCATCGGATTTTTGTTTGTGATCGGTGCCCTACTATTTTATTTAAAATCCAAAAACTTTATTTTGATGAGTGAGATGGCCATTGGTCTTTTTTTAACTTTGGCTGTGACTGTCATCTTTCAATCCATATTTATCGATTATGTGGAAAACAAATTCAATATCAAAGGAATTTTACTTTCGATTCGCAATGACCAAACCCAAAGGATCAATACAAGGAAACTTTCGAGAAATTTAGGATTCCAAACGGTTCTTTCCTTTTTTGCCGCCATCCTCATTTTATTTATCATCAACTACCGCATGAATTTCCGCCAAGAATTGAATTTGGTAAATACCAGTATGGAACAAGCGGTGATGGACTCTGAGACACTGATGCGTGTCACATTGGTTGATTTTCGCGACCGCCTAACCTTATCAGTTTTTTCTGAAAATAAACTGAAAGATCAAATCGTTAGTAAAAACATCAAAGGAATACAGAATGTCCTAAACGAAATCCAATTAAAAAGTACAAACCATGCCGTAGAGGCTCTTTTTTATTACAAACCAGAATCGGGAGTTTTTGTTTCCACAAATGATTATGATCTTGGGAAATCAGGATCAGTATTTTATATCGAAAATGAAAAACTAGCCAAACAAGGTCCACTTCGTCATACAAGTTTTCGTTCTAAAATTTCTGGAGATATCATTTCCCCTTACACTCTCCCCGTTTATCAAAACAATCAGTTTTTGGGTTATGTAGGTGGTTTTCTCAATATTGGCAAACTCTCTAGTTTTATTTTAGGAAATATTAAAATTGGGGTTTCTGGAAAGGTTGGATTTTTTGATGGAGATGGTGCTGTCATCTACTACACAAACAAAAAAGAAATTGGAACGAACGCCAAAACTAAGTTAGTTTTTGATATTCCTTTCCAAAGAGAGGATGCTCTTGGTTTTGCCGATTCTACAGAAGACGGGACTTTCAAAAGAATTTTCTTTGTCAAAAACCCTGAATTCAATTATGTAATTTTTTGTATTTTTGAAAACGCAGAATTATATGAAAAAACATTGCTTAGTCTTTTTACCACACTTGCGATTTCTATCATTGTTGTTTTACTCATAGGAATCATCACGGTACTCGTCATCGAATCCAAACTAAAACCACTAGAGAGAATCAAAGTGAGAATCGCGGATATGGTAAAAGGAAATTTACAATCCGATTTTTATGATTCAAGTCGTGACGAAATTGGAAGTATGGCCAATGCCATGTTTGATTTCCAAACCAAACTACGCCAAATTGTAAACAAAACCCAAACCGTATCGACTGAACTCACAAACACAAGTTCCGATATTTATGAATCAATGTTATCTCTTTCCGATGCTGCCCAAAACCAAGCGGCAAGCAGTGAAGAAATATCCGCCTCTGTAGAAGAAATTACAGCCGGGATTGAAAGTGTGGCCCAAAGGACAGAAACCCAATCTTTTACCTTGGTTTCCCTGATGAAAAAGATGACTGAACTGAACCAGGCTGTCTCAGAAATTGATAAAAAGTTCCAAATCGCTGACACAAGGGTAGAAGAAATCACAAACGATGCCAAGTTAGGTGAAAAGTCTCTCAGTGAAATGAAACTTTCTATGGACAAAATCTATGAGTCCTCCTCGGAAATGACAAATGTTGTAGAAATCATCCACAATATCTCAGAACAAATCAATTTATTGGCCCTGAATGCTGCCATCGAAGCCGCAAGAGCCGGTGTCAGCGGTCGTGGCTTTGCCGTAGTTGCAGATGAAATCTCAAAACTTGCTGATAAAACCGCCAAGTCCATTGATGACATTGAAGAACTCATCAAACAAAACGAAGGGGAAATCAAACAAGGCCAGGAAAAAATTGACCAGTCCATTGTGATTTTAAGTGAAACCATCTCTGGGGTAAACTCCATCAACCAAATGACAAAAGAAATTCGTTCCGTTGTCCAAAAACAAATTGAAACCAACGAAGAAGTGAACGAAGGTGTCACACAAATCCGAGAACTTTCTGAAATGATCAGAGAAGCTACCGACGAACAGAAAATGGCGATGCTCGAAATTTCTAGGTCAATGGCTGAAATTAACACCCATGCCCAAACCACTGCGATGTCGAGTGAAGGCACAAAATCCAGTTCACAGAACATGAACCAACTTTCAGAAAGTTTACGAAGAGAGATCAATTATTTCCATGTCTAAACCTAAAAACAAAGTTCCTTTCAAAACAAGACTGTATGAGTTTTTAATTCCCCTCAGTTTAGGGTTATTTTTTGCAATTCTCGTGAAGTATTATATCATCACCCCCGTTCATGTTCCTAACCAGTTTATGGAACCCACATTAAAAAATGGATCCACTGCTTATTTTAACAAATGGTTTCGAGCCAAACAATTAGGAATTGGGGATGTGGTTCTTGTGCGTTCCCCGCTGGATCCGGAATCCGTTTTTATTGCGCGGATTGTTGGGAAACCGGGAGATACAATTTCTGTACAAAAAAGATTGGTCTTTCGTAACGGATCGGTTCTCGATCCCACAAGTTTTCCCGAATCAGCCTCAAACGATATCCCACTCATCCCACCAGGTAAAACGGAATCCGATGATATGCCCAAAATCACAGTTCCAGAAAAATCTTTTTTCTTACTTGCTGACAACAGAGAACTAGGAGTGGATTCAAGGACATTAGGAGTGGTTCAGGAAACTCAGGTCATCGCAACTCTTTGGTAAAACAAAACAAATATTAAACGGAAAGTACAAAAGGTAAATCCACAAAGAACTTGGTTTTACCTGGTTTTGATTCAAAGTGGATTTGTCCGTTATGCCTTTCCACAATTTTCCTACAAATATCGAGACCAAGCCCACTCCCTTCACCAGACGGTTTGGTTGTAAAAAAGGGCTCAAAAATTCGGTTTTGGACTTCCATTGGAATTCCACATCCAGTGTCTTCCACTGTCACTCTCAGTTTATCTTCCAAAACTTCAGTTCGAATTTTCATCACTCCAGAGAAGGTCATGGCTTGTAATCCGTTATAAATCAAATTTGTCCAGAGGTGTAATAACTCTTCCGGATAACCTTCGATATAGGGAACTGGCTCAAATTCTTTGATGAGAGTCACCTTTTTTTTGAACTGATTTTGGTAGAGAGTGATGACAGTTTCTATATTTTCATGAAGGTTAGTTTTTATGGGATTTGTGGAAACTTCAAACCTTGCAAAATTTTTTAATGCAAAAGTCATTTTACTCGCTCGTTCCACGGCAAGTTGCATAATACTCAAAGATTGAAACACGGTGATCTCTTCGGCTAACAAAGAAATAATGGCAAACACATCCGAGTCTTGAAACAAAATTTCAAACTCTTCCAGAATGGGCAATTCAAATCCAGAATCAATTAACTGATAAGAAAAAGATTCCGGTATATTTTTAGATTTGAGCCAAGATTCAATTTCTTTTCTCCGCCTCATCCTCTCCTTTCCTGAAACCATATCCACACGAGTTTTTAAAACATCCAAACAATTTAAGAATAACTTCTGTTTGTCTAAGGATGGTAGAAGGTCTTTTAGTTCCTTTTGGAATAACGATAACTCAGAATCAAATAGAGATTCTTTTAAATTTTGAGCCGAAGCATGGATTGCGGCGATAGGATTATTGATTTCATGTGCAATCCCAGCAACGAGTTGGCCAAGGCTTGCCATTTTTTCGGATAAAATGAGCTGTGCTTGTGTTTTTCGTAAACTGGAAATGGTCACTTCCAATTCTGCATTTGTTTGTTTCAGGTTTTTTGTTCTCTCTTCCACTAACCTTTCTAAACTTTCATTGAGTTCCCGAAGTTCTTTTTCCCTGGCTTGTAATTCCTTGTTTACTTCATTATTTCGAAAATTACTAACGGTGAGGGCAATCTGATCTCCGAGTTGGCTACAAAATATAATTTCATCTTCTTCCCAAGTATGTGATTTTCCAACGTGTTCAAAACAGATTGTTCCAATCAGTTCCTCACCCATTCGAATGACTCCGTCTAACATAGCTGTGATGCCATTTGGTTTTAGGTAAGAATTGATAAAACCTTTGGTTCTTGGATCGGTATAGGGATCATTGGCATCTACAAACTTTTCCGTCAGGAGGTATTGGAACTCCTCACGAAATTCAGCTTCTTTCAAAATGGCTCCGGAGATATGGTCTGCTTTGCTTAAAAGGTATGTGTCAACATTATGCAGTTCGTTTTTGGTTTCATTAAAGAGCCAAACCCCAACCCTTTCGATTCCGACAAGTTTCGAAACTGATTCCGTAATAAAAGAAGCAAATACAACGATCTCCCCAGATCGAATTGCTGGGTGGGAGGAGACTTCGGCCAAAATTTTCTGTTCGTTCCGTGCCCGTTTTAGCTCTTTTTCTAAGCCTTTCATGGGTAATTTCTAATCCTATTCGACGGATTCCATTGCGAAATTTTGGCAAGTAGTATGGGGAATTTCTCAATTTCTTAAGGGTTCTATGCAGCTTTAGGTCTTAAAATGAGTGACAGAGACCCCGAATCCGAAATTCTGTAATTAAAAAATCGTTTCATCTCTCGATACGAGCCTTTTAGGAGAAACTCATGGTAAAAATCGCAATCAATGGTTTTGGTCGCATTGGACGACTTGTACTTCGTTCCGGAATCAAAGATCCCAATTTAGAATTCGTTGCCATCAACGACCTCGTGACCCCAGACAACCTTTCTTATCTTTTCAAATATGACTCCACTCACGGTCGATTCGACGGTGAAGTTTCTCACACAGACAACGAAATCATTATCGATGGCAAAAAAGTTAAAACTTTCTCAGAAAGAGACCCAGAAAAACTCCCGTGGAAAGAACTCGGAGTGGACTTTGTAATTGAATCTACTGGTCTTTTTACTGACCGAGTGGGTGCTGAAAAACACATCAAAGCTGGCGCGAAAAAAGTCGTGATCTCAGCCCCTGCAAAAGACAAAGACATCCCTACTTTTGTTATGGGTGTGAACCATGAAAAATATGATTCTGCAAAAGACAATGTTGTCTCTAACGCATCTTGTACAACGAACTGCCTTGCTCCGATTACAAAAGTGGTTCTTGACAACTTTGGAATCGTAGAAGGACTCATGACTACCATCCACGCGATGACAGCAACCCAACCAACAGTAGACGGGCCTTCTAAAAAAGACTTCCGTGGTGGACGCGGTGCAGCGCAAAACATCATCCCTGCATCCACAGGAGCAGCAAAAGCAGTAGGACTTTGTATCCCAGAAGTAAACGGAAAACTCACAGGTATGAGTTTCCGAGTTCCCACTCCAGACGTGTCTGTTGTGGATTTAACCGTTCGCACAGAAAAACCAACATCACTTGCAGAAATCAAAAAGAAAATGAAAGAAGCCAGTGAAGGTTCCATGAAAGGAATCCTTGGTTATACAGAAGATATGGTGGTTTCTAACGACTTTCTTGGGGACATTCGTTCTTCTATCTTTGATGCAGATGCTTGTATTGAACTTAGCTCCACTTTTTTCAAACTCGTATCTTGGTATGACAATGAAATGGGATACTCTAACCGAGTGTTAGACCTCGTACGTTACATGGCAAAAAAAGGCTAAGATGAAATTACCTCTTCTAGAAGAACAAAATCTAAAAGGAAAAAGAGTTTTTGTCCGTGTGGACTTCAATGTCCCTGTAGAAAACGGAAAAGCAACAGACAAAACTCGGATCGAAAAAACCCTTCCCACTTTGGAATTACTCATTTCCAAAGGGGCAAAGATCATTTTGGGAAGTCACTTAGGTCGCCCCAAAGGCGGGCCTGAGCCAAAATATTCCATGAAACCCGTGTTTGATGTACTTTCCACACTTGTAAAAACCAAAGTCAGTTTCTCGGAAGCTGTCGTTGGAGCGCCAGTAGTGAAGTTATCAAATGAACTGGGGGAAGGTGAAATTTTACTTTTAGAAAACCTTCGTTTCCATAAGGAAGAAGAGGAAAATGCACCTGCCTTCTGTAAGGAATTGGCAAAACTTGCTGATGTTTATGTGAACGATGCTTTCGGAACTGCACATAGAGCCCATGCCTCGACAGAAGGTGTGGCTCACCTTCTCCCTGCTTTTGCAGGACTTCTGATGCGCAAAGAAATCGAAGTTTTAAGTGGACTCCTTGCAAGACCAGAACGCCCTTTTGTGGCGATTGTGGGTGGATCCAAGGTAAGTTCCAAATTTGCTATTTTAAAGAACCTACTGGAAAAAGTAGATCATCTACTCATCGGTGGGGGGATGGCTTATACCTTCCTCAAATCGAGAGCGGTTCCCGTGGGTAAATCCCTTGTGGAACCAGACTTTGAATCCCAAGCCTTCCAACTCATTGACCGAGCGGGAATCCAAGGAGTGGACCTTCAAATTCCAGTGGATCATATCATTGCGGATGCCTTTGATCCCAATGCCAAAACCAAGTCTGTTGATAAAATGGGAATCATTGACGGTTGGATGGGAATGGACATTGGCCCAAAAACCGTAGATAATTACATCAAAGCAATCAAAGAAGCCAAAACCATCCTTTGGAATGGACCGATGGGAGTTTTTGAAATGGACAAGTTCTCGAAGGGAACCATTGAGATTGCAAAAGCCATTAGTAAATCCAAGGCCAAAACGGTTGTGGGTGGTGGTGATTCGATTGCTGCTGTGAACAAAGCGGGTGTTGCAGACAAAATTACGCATATTTCCACTGGTGGCGGTGCTTCTTTAGAATTTTTAGAAGGACGAACTCTACCTGGTGTACAATGTTTAATCCCTAAGGAAGAAAATTAAAATGAGAAAGAAGATCATCGCCGGAAATTGGAAAATGAATTTAACTTTGGCAGAAGCAAGTTCCATCACAAAAGGACTAGTTTCTACAAGTGACACATCGGCTTTTGAAGTGATGGTCTTCCCCAGTGCTCTTCATTTAGAAACAGTTTCTTCCCTTGCCAAAGGATCAAAACTCATCGTCGGGGCACAAAATGCTTACCAGTCCGGACTCACAGCAATGACTGGAGAAATTTCTCCCGCGCAATTAGCGGAACTTGGCATTACTACAGTTCTTGTGGGTCACTCAGAGAGGCGCCAATTTCTCGGAGAAACTTCCGAATTTGATAACCAAAAGATTTTATACTTTTTGAAAGCCGGTCTCCGCGTTGTTTACTGCGTGGGTGAAACCTGGGCAGAACGAGAAAAAGGAAACACCTTTACTGTGTTAGAAGACCAAATCAAAAAAGGTCTAAAAGACATTACAAGTGACCTTTTTAAAAACCTCGTCATTGCTTATGAACCTGTTTGGGCGATCGGAACTGGAAAGGTGGCAACACCTGTGGAAGCGGAAGAGGCACATGCCTTTATCCGTAAAGAAATAGGAAATTTATTTGTTGGTGCTGGTGTGATTGCGGAAAATATTCAAATTCTTTATGGTGGATCGGTAAAACCGGACAATATCAAAGAATTACTCGCCAAACCAAATATAGACGGTGGCCTCGTGGGAGGAGCCAGTCAAAAATTAGATTCATTTTTAGGACTTTTAAAATAAGGAAACAATATGGGATTTTTTGCAGGAACCATCCTCACACTTTTTATTCTACTCTCACTCTTTCTCATCCTTCTTGTCATGATCCAAACTGGAAAAGGCGGAAGTGCAGGAATGTTAGGTGGATCCACCGCGAGCCAATCGGTTTTTGGGGCATCCACAGCTGACGTAATGACAAAAACAACAAGAGTGGCAGCGATTCTTTTTATCGTTCTATCACTGGCTTTATCCTTTGTTTTTGCAAAAAAAGACGAAGTATTGGTTCCTGATTTAGAACCAAGTTTAGAGACTCCGGTAGAAACTGATGGAAGCACTCCCGAAGTACCGGCTCCTACTACTCCTTAATTTATTCTTCTTTAGTGCCAGTCTTTTAGCTGAGACTGCCATTTCCGAAAAAGAAAATAGATTAGATAAGGAAATCCTTAGCCTTTACCGAGATATCGCTAAAGCTAGGGAACTTCTGTCCTACGAAAACCTAACTTCCCTTCCAACAAATACAACCATCAGTTTTATTGGAACTTATCCGAATAGAACTGGAATTCGGATTCGGAAATACAAGGTAGATCCAGACCCACAAAATAAAAATCGAATCAAACATTCGGAAGAAAAATCGATTCTCTTAGAATTTAATGGTTCGGTTCTCTCCAAGGTAGAAGTTTTGGTGGTCACAGAAGATACAGAAATCGAACAAAAAACAAAAACTAAAATTTCGGACTCCTCTCCTTTGGATGAATCTTTAAATGATATGATAATTAGTTTCTCTGGGCTTGAGGGCAGTGATAGTTTTCCACTATCTTCTTTACGTAATGATGATATCAAACAGGAACGAAACGATTTTAAAAAAGATTTTTATATCAAATTTCTTTTAGACTTTCACAGCCAATTGGCATCCATTACCGCCTTACAGAAAACTGGTGGAAACAAAAATCAAAAGTCCATGTTCAAACAACTGAACCAGTCTTTGGGATATTAATTTTGCCTATGAACTCCCCAAGTGGTAGTAATGGAAACGACTCTGCCTCAGTAGAAAAGGTAGCGGAAAAAGCCCGCGAACTTGAGGCCATTTACGATGTGGTGCAAGACCCGCTGGTTCTCATTGATTCCGATTTTAATATCCAAAGAGCCAATCTTGCGACCATCTTATTTGCCAAAAACAATAAATACGATGAACTCCTTGATCGTAAATGTTATGAAGTTTTATACCAACGAACAGACATTTGTCCCTACTGCCCCAAAATCAATGTAAAAACAAAAGAAAAAAACCAAACTTATTCTACTCCTATCACAAGAGAGATTTTTTTCCGATCCGAAGATAAAAAACAAACCTTACTTTTGGAATTTTATCCTTACCCAAAACAAGAAGACCTTTTTTGGATGGTGGAAAAAATTTCAGATGTTACCAAACAAAGAGAAAAAGAAGAAGAATCCTTTCGAATGCGTAACCTTGCTTCTCTTGGGATTTTAATTTCCGGGATTGCACACGAGTTAAATAACCCACTGACAGGAATTAGTCTAACTCTCCAAAACCTAAAAGCAAATTGGCAGAACCAACCTCCTGAACAAATTGAAAAACGATTGGATATGATAAGAAATGATATCTCTCGGGCAGCAATCATTGTTTCGGATATTATTTCTTTTGCAAAAACCGATAAAGTCAAAGTAACGCTGGGTGACATTGTAGAAACAATCAACCGTGCAAAAGATACGGTCATTCGCCTCTACCCTCACTTAAGTAAAAACATTGTTTGGCGAATCTCTTGCGACCATGACTATCAGTTTCCGTTTCATCCAGGAAAGATGGAACGTTTGTTTATGAATTTATTCAGAAACTCACTCCAAGCCTTTGATTATAGACCTGGGGAAATTTCTATTGAAATCAGGAAAACCAAAAACTGGCTTCATATCATTGTGGAAGACAATGCAGGTGGAATTCCTGATGCCATCATTCAAAAAATATTTGATCCATTTTTTACAAGTAACAAATCAGGAACGGGAACTGGTCTTGGACTTTCTATCTGCCACTCCATTGTCAAAGAACATGATGGTAATATTTCAGTGAAATCCAGTGAACAAAAAACAAGGTTTACGATTTCCTTCCCCTTGACCAATGATATCACGGAGCAAAATCCATGAAGCAGTCGATTCTAATCGTTGAAGACATTCATTCCATTCGCGAAGCGATTATGGATTTACTCAGCACAAAGTTTAATGTTTTTGGGGCTGAACATTTTGAAGAAGCAGTTTGGTATCTAACGAATGAAAAAATAGATTTAACCATCACTGACATTCGCCTTCCTGGAAAATCAGGAATTGATTTAGTCAAACTCATACAAAAAGAATTTCCTCATATATTGTATGCACTCATGACTGCTTACAATATCAACGAATACATTAAATATGCAAAAGATCTCCATATTTGGAATATCATTCCGAAATACAGTTTTTTAGACATTCACCTCATCGAAGTGATGGTAGAAAAGTTACTTTCCAATGACATCTTTGGAATTGAAAAATATTTCACCGGTGATTTTAAGGTTTATAACCAAAACATAAGTAGCGAATTTGAAGAAGCACCAAATAACGGGATCATTTACAAACAAATTAAATCTGACCAAGACCGTTCGATTTTGTGTGGAAAAATTTCTAAAAACTTAATCCAACTTGGGGCACCAAAAGCAATCCAACAAGTGTTAGAAGAACTCACTTCCAACGCTATGATCCGAGCCCCTCGTACCCATGAAGGGGAATACAAATACCAATTCGAAATTCCTAGTCACGATATGGTTGTCCCACTCGACAATATCCAACTTATGCCTGATGATTATTTTTTAATTGGATATGGAGCCACAGAGAGCACCATATTCATCGTTGTGCGAGATCAGTTTGGCTCACTAAGGAAAGAAGAAATTTTACATAGACTCGATCGTCATATAAGCATTGATGATACAACTGGGTTTCCCAAAGGTTTGGAAGACAGTCATGGTCGAGGTCTTTATATTTGCCGCGAAATTTCTGACCAACTCATCTTTAACATTGAACCAGGAGTTTGTACAGAAACCATAGCGATGATCAACCGAGAAGGAAGGACTGGATTTAAATCTCTTTCCATCTATGAAGTAGATCCCAAAAAAACAAATCCTTAAATGTAAAAGGAAAAGTTCTGCGCGACTCACTACAAACAACAGACCTTCAGTTTACGAAAAACCCAAAGATCTGAAACTTGAATGAATCAGAAAATTTGAAATTGCATCAAATCAGATTTAGATTGCATATAAAAAACAGAACTAGTTTTTCCAGGAAAAAATCGGATTGGTAATTCGGAAGGTGGGATCCGTTTCGAACGAATCAAGTTTCCTTTGGTATTATAAAACTGAATTTCCGATTCAGACAAAACTACATAAACCGAATCTGTTCCAAAAACCGACTGGTATACCCCTCCTGACTTTTGTTTGGTTTTTTCCCAAACCAATTTTCCATCTCGATAAAAGGCCAGTGTATCAGGTAAGTTAAAGAGAATAGATCCATCATTCCCTGTCACAAAATAAAGTTTGTGAGGATAAAATTTGGGAAGAGAAAACTCTTCAACTGTTTCTCCTTTTTCATCCAAAACCAATACAAAATCTTTATCTAGTAATGAATAATGTACGGAAGAATATTTACCATCAGGCGAAAGTGAAACGGATTTAAAAAAGGAATCCTTTTTCTCTTTTGAGAGATCACTCTCAAAAAGGACATTTCCTTTTTCATCTAAGCGGTAAATTTCCCCTCCAGAAAAAAGGACAATCACACCTTTGTTTTTAGAATCAAACTGATAATCAGTAAGAAACCTTCCGTTCAACTCGGATTTGCCGACGCGGTTTCCACTTTCGTCCATAAGGAAAACTGTGTTATTATCACCTGCTAAATACAAAACTGGAGAAGCAAAATAACCACTCCTAGGATAAGAATTAATTGGTTTTTTCCAGAAGAGTTCCGAAGCATCGGAGAAAAAATTTACCTCATCTCCTATCTTTTCATATAACAAATATCCATTGGATAACAAAGGAAAATCAACCAGATACTTTGGATCTGTTTCTAGAAACTTTCCTGTTCGGAAAGAATAATACTTCCCTCCAGTTCTGTATCCATTGATTGTTTTTAAGGGATCTTCACCTATCTTTGGTGAGGTCGTCCCAAATCTGCCTTCGCTATTCCAAACCCAAGTTTCCCGGATATTCGGAACTAAATTTAAATCTACGTCCCAACTAAAAAAGAATAAAAGAAAAAAACCGAGGAAATAAACAATGGTATGTAACATCTTAAACTTAAACCTTCCTTTGTTTTAAAGATTGGTATATTAAAAATAAAGCTGTATTACTTGCATTTTCCCGAATACTTTCTCTGTTTCCAGGAAAAAGATAGGAATGACTTTCTATGGAACCATCGGAACTTTTGATTCCAATCCAAACAGTTCCTACAGGTTTCTCATCTGATCCGCCATCTGGACCCGCAATCCCAGTAATGGATATAGAATAGTCTGCTTTTGTTTTTTCAGATATTCCTTTTGCCATAGCAATTGCCGTTTCTTTACTGACAGCACCAAACTGGTCTAAGGTATCTTTAGAAACACCAAGTAAAGATTGTTTTAAATCATTTGAATAGGTTAAAAACCCACCTATAAAATAGGAACTGGATCCGGGAGGGTCTGTTAGTTTTTTTCCAAGAAGGCCACCAGTACAACTTTCTCCTACGGCAATGGTTAACTTTTTAGAAATTAACTCTTCATGGACAAAGGTAAATACATCATCTGAAATAATTTTTGGGTATTGCGATTCTAGAGCGGCAACAACGGTTTCTAATTTATTTGAATCGGTAGATTGAAAAATACACTTAATATAACCCCTGTTTGCTGTAACCCCCCATTCAACACCTTCAAAAAGTTCCTCTCTATGGGTTTCTACAAAATCCTTTTGGTAAAGGGATTCACCAATATTCCACAACCATTTTGTTTTTTGGACCAAGTTTTCTCTGGGGTAAATTCTTTTGAGTTCGGGAGTGAGTCTTCTTGTGAACATTTCCTTCATTTCGGAAGGAACACCTGGCATACAAACCAAATAGGAATCCACCCCAATGGATTCCATAAATCCAACTGCTATGCCTACACTATTGTCCAAAGTTTTACAATCTTCCGGAACATGTGTTTGGCGAATGACTGTAGGCAAAATATCGCTGTATTGTTTTCCACGTGATTCATAAATTCTCTGTAAACGAATCTTTGCCTTTTCCACAGAGTATGATTTTTTTCCACTGAGTTTTAAAACCGTTTCCAAGGTATAATCATCTTCCGTGGGACCAAGGCCACCTGTCATAAGGGCAAGCACTGGCCTTGATTCAGAAAGTTTCTTTAGGATTTGGAGTTCGGATAAAATAAGGTCTGGATCATCAGGTAATGCGATAATTTTTTTAACCTTCCAACCCAATTCAAACAATTGATTTGCCATCCAACCAGAGTTAGTATCCAAACTTCGTCCTGCGGTAATCTCAGAACCAGTTGCTATAATGACAATGTAAGGTGCTTCCATTGATATTTTTAAGTCTCTTCTTTTGACATCTTCTCTGGTGCTGATATTCCGAGAAGTTTTAGTCCACTTTCTAAAGCATACTTTGTATACAGCACAAGTGCCAAAAGGGTATCTCTTTCGTTTCCAGATTTGTCTTTGATCCGATTGTCTTTTTGTGAATAAAACTTTGTGAAAGATTTACTTAAGGATTGTAGATAGTTTGTAAGACGATGTGGTTCAAAACTAGTTGCAGTGTCATAAACTTCTTCCTGAAGTCTTGCTACCCAAAAAAGAAGCCTTGTTCGCTCTTCTTGTTTTAAAAATTCAACTGATACTCCTTCCTTTAAAAGATTTAAGTCCATCGGAACTTGTAATTCTCGAAAGATAGAGCAGATCCTTGCATGTGCATATTGAATATAAAACACTGGATTTTTGTCAGATTCATCCTTCGCCAAATCCAAATCAAAATCAAGAGGTGCATCAGAACTTCTCATTAAAAAGAAATATCGTCCCACATCTTTCCCTTGTTTTCCTAAATAAGACAAAAGATCGCGCATCGTTTGGAAAATTCCCAAACGTTTACTCATTTTCACTTTTTCTTTGTTTTCGATTAAGTTCACTTGTTGGGCGATGAGGACTCGGAAACTATCATCTGATTTCCCAAAGGATTTCACAGCACCTTTCAAACGTGCAATATATCCATAGTGGTCAGGTCCCCAAATATCGATGAGAGTATCAAATCCTCGTGTGAATTTATTATAATGGTAGGCGATGTCCGCCATTAAGTAAGTAGGCCTACCATCTTCCCGTCTTATCACACGATCTTTATCATCACCATAGAGTGTGGAGAGAAAGTGAAGTTTTCCATCAATTGTGGTTACATCTTCTTTTTTTAAGATAGTAGGAACTTTCTCCACGTCCCCGGATTCATGCAAACTTCTTTCACTAAAAAACAAGTCAAAGTTCACTCCAAAAAGAGCCAAATCTTCTTTTTGCCGACTTAAATTGTATTCTACCGCATACTTAGAAAGAAAATCAATTACCTCATCCCATTTTTCCGAAGATACAGAATCAAAAATAAATTTTGTCCGGGATTCATCTTCTAAACATTGAATAACAATTTCTTTGATGTATTCACCACGATAACTTTCTTTAGGTAAAATTCTCTTTTTAATGAGTTCGATCACTGGTATGTCGGACTCTTCTTCTTGGAAACTGATGGTTTCGCCCTTTGATTCAAAAATACGAAGTAAAACAGCAACTCCAAGTAAATACACTTGGTTCCCATAATCATTCACATAAAACTCTCGTTTTACGGTATGGCCAAGACTTGATAATAAATTTGCAAGCGCATCCCCATAGGCCGCAGATCTTGCAGACACAATGTTCATAGGTCCTGTTGGATTTGCAGAAACAAACTCTAGAAGTATTTTTTCCTTTTTTTGTGTTTCGGCAAATGATACATTCGGAAACATAACAGACGCAACATAGTGATTAAGAAACTCTGTTTGAATTCGGAAATTAATAAACCCTGGTGGTGAAAAAGTAACAAATTCAAAAAAAGTATGGTTCTGAATTTCCGCTAAAACTCCTTCCGCAATTTCTTTTGGATTTTTGTTAAGGATGTTTTTGTTTTCCAAAGCAAACGGAGATGAATAATCACCGAATTTTTCATCACGAGAATATTCAATTCGGATTTTTAAACTTTCTTTAATGGAAGTAAGGTTGTTTTTTTCTAAATAAATATTTATGGCTTTCTCTAATTCAAGAAGCACTTGTTGTTTTAATAATTGATTCACATTCATTTCTAATATTTAATTTCCATCTTTAATTTGTCTGAATTTTGCCAAAGTTCAAAACTTCGCATTTTGAACCGTGATATAAAATGAGGAATACTTTCTTTTTCTTCCCTAAGGGTGATTTTGAAGGGTTCAGACATTTCCTTTCCAATCCCTATTTTGTCCTTCTTTCGCAAATTCTCTCCTTTTAGTAGGAGTTGGAACAATGCAAAAAAAACAGACAGAGTCATACAAAGTAAAATTGTCTTTGTAATTGAATTCATAAATACCCTATTGTTTTATAAAACTCGAAGTATGATTTTAACTCTTTCCCGAATAGAGATCTCAAAAACTGATTCAAAATCAAATCTCCATCTCTATATTCCGATTCCCCAGTGAAAATCCCGAGCACGTTCGAAAATTTCTTTGATAACATAGTATGAAATAGTTTCAAAACAGGCAAATGATCTTTAGGGATAGGATGGCAATCAGAACACAAAAATTCACGTTCACCCACAGAAAAGTAAGCCGCTCTTTTCGAAAGAACTTCCTCCCCACAGGTGTGACAATAGAATTCGGTAGGAAAATGGCCCATATGAGCCAGGGCACGTAATTTAAAAAAAGGAAGGATTTGTTTTTGAAATCCCTTTTCGTTACTTGTCTCTAAACTCCCGGATAAAAGTTGAAACAAAAAAGGATGACTTTCTCCCTCTGGATAAAGAAACGATGTTAGTTCCGTTACATACAAAACAAACAAAGTCCCTAAATAATCAGATTTTAATTCATCATAACGATTGACTAAATGAACCTCCTTAATGGACTTCCAATCCTTTTCAGCTTGGTCATAAAAATCAAGCTCCACAAGAGATCCAATTTCCGTTGTAATGATGGCACGCCTTTTGGACTTACGAATTCCCTTACTTAGAAAATTCATCCTGACATTGGATTCTCCCGCCAAACTAATGAGTCTGTCACTATCACCAATATCACGACTCTGTATCACAATTCCTTTTTCCTTTCGAATGGCCATTTAAGATTCAAACACCAATTCCAAACATTCATCTTCTTTCTTTCGCATTTGGATGGCGTCTTCTTCGTTTGTTTCATGGTCATAACCAAACAAGTGCAAGATTCCATGAACCAGAAGTCGGTAAAACTCATCGATTACCGAGTGACCAACTTCTTTGGCTTGTTTACGGCAAGTATCCATTGAGATCACAACTTCCCCTAAGATCTGAATGGGTATGGGAGGAGATTCAGAATACAATGGAAAAGAAAGTACATCTGTTGTTTTACTTAGTCCCCTTCTTTCTAAATTGATTTCTTTCATCAATTCATCATCCACAAGTAGAATGGAAAGTTCTAATACTTGTAAAAACTTAGGACTTAAAAACTTAAGTATACGTTCCGAATTATTTAACACAAGATCTGATTTAATTTCTATGTCCCCACCCCACTGGTCATTCAAGTGGGTGGAAACCATAAGTGAGGAATTCATTTTTTATTTTTTTTAGAACCGGCAGACTCCAAAGCTTTGGTATCTTCCGGTTTTGGGTATTTTGGTCTTTGGTGTAAACTAGAAAGTAAAACTTCTTTAAAGCTAGATTTGATAATTTCTAAATCCCCAATGGTAAGTCCACTTTCATCCAACTGGTTCTCCGCAAGTTTAGAGTTTACTATTTTACGAATAAGTTCATCTAAACTTTCCTGGGAAACTTCATCTAACGAACGAGAGGCGGCTTCTAAAGAGTCGGCAATCATTACAATTGCGGTTTCTTTACTTTGTGGTTTAGGACCAGGATACTGAAAATCCTTTTTATTGATATTTTTCCTGGCAGAAGGAGAAATCTCTTGTAAGGCTTTATGATAAAAAAATGCCATTGTTGAGGTTCCATGATGTTCAGGAATAAAACTTATGATTTCTCTAGGTAACCTGGCTTTTTTTGCCATTTCAATTCCATCTAACACATGATCAATGACTGTTTTTGCAGCAAGGGCCGGATTGTTTTTATCAATATGTTCCGGTTTTGGAATCAAATGTTGGTTTTCTACAAAAAACCCAGCATTGGGAATTTTTCCAATGTCATGGAAATAAACACCAACCCGCACAAGGAGCCTATCCAAATTTAAATTTTGAGCCGCCCTTTCCGAAAGTGCAGCCACCATAAAAGTATGAGTATAAGTAGATGGAGCTTTGGTTAATAATTGTTGCAACAATGGATGGCCGGTGTCTGCAAGTTCGATGAGTTTGAAACGCGTAGGAATATTGAATATATACTCATACATCGGTAACAAAAACTGAACGGCAGTAGCACTCGCAAAACCATTTACAAAACACATCACAGTGATTCTAAATAAATTGGAATTGGTTAGATCACGAAAGAATCCAGCTCCGGTTGTTACATAAAATTCTCTGCCATCAAACAAATATCCTGCGGTTGTGATGAGAATCTGAACAAAGGTAAGAAGAAAACCAGCCTTTAAAAAATCGATTCGTTTGAGAAGCCGTCTTCCGTAAATAGAACTCATAACGGCTACAGTAAAAGCCAACATAAACGATGTTGGGTTGTATCTTGAGGCAAAAAAGACCGCAAATGCTAAAAAGAACCCAATCGCAATGGAAAGTTGTTCATCATAAACAAATCCAAGAAGTAAACAAAGCATTCCCACAGGAACAAACATTCCAAAATAATAAACACCCGACAAATCACTGTCAGTTGCATAAAATACTTTTGAAAGCAGATAAATGGATGCAATCACAATCCAAAGGGTAAAAAAGATGATGAGGTTACTCGAGAGGTCATTGAGTCGATTTGGCCTGTAACGAATCAAATAAAACCCAACGATCACAATTAACACACATTGAGTGAGAAAAATAGAAATTATGGATGCCAAATTTGCACGAGTGGCATAACGGTTCATCATATCCAGTTTTAATTTTACTTCTGGAGTGATGACATCGCCAGAACGGACGATCACCTCATTGGCTTGGATTCGACTTTTCTGAATGGGAATAGAACCTGCAGCCCGCATCCTTGCATTTTCCGTTTCTTCTGGGTTGTAATTACATGCAGGATAAGAATACACATAATAAAGTCCGATTCTTGAAACTGCTTTGAGTAGGGAATCAGAAACATTTGGTAACTTTTCGGAAGCTAACTTTGATAAAACGGAAGCAACAGGCCCTTCTTTATAAATTTGTGATCTGGGAATCACCAAATTCCCATCGATGATAGAAGTTTGGTCTTGGGTACCAATATTACGAATTTTGGCACCGGCTTTGTCCAAGTCTTTGGCAAAAGGAAGGTCTTCTTTTACGATACAATACTTAGAAAATATTAAGTTCGTATATTGTTGGATAAAGTTTTTTAATTTATCTTTTCTTGGATAATCCAGTATGGCTTGGATTTCTTCGTTTGTACGATTGCGCCATCTGGGGATACGATCTTTTACAATCGCAGGTGTTCCCTTACCTTCTGCAAGAATAGAACGTAAGAGTTCCACATCTTCCGAAAGATTGGTATCAATCCCTGCAACTAAAATTCCAAAATCTTTATCAAAAGCAAAAGGAACATTAGCGACTGCCTTTTGTTTTTCCCCGTTTGTTTTTTCTGCATCTTCATACGAAAACTCTTTAACCGACTGAATGGTCTCTGGGGCAATTTTACCTTCCGAAAATAACCCATCTGGATCGGTATCCACTTTTGTTTGTCCAAAAAATGGTATAGAAAGTACATAGGTAACAAATAAGAGAGTTAAAAAAACTAAAACAATTTGGGTGTTACGAACCACAGACACTGGCCTAACTTTCGTTAGGAAATCTGTGATTTGGGTCATTGGTGAATCTAATAAGGTTTTCATGGTTTTTTTGAAAATAGACTTTCGTTTTCTTCAAATCGTCTGACGATAGATTCGACGATGGGGTGACGGGTGATATCTTCTCTTCCAAAGAAAATTGTTTCGATTCCGTTTAGATTTCGCAAAGTATAAACCGTTTTTTCTAATCCTGACCTACCATGAGCCAAGTCAATTTGGGTGGCATCTCCAGAGATTGCCATTTTGGAGTTTTTTCCAAACCGAGTCAGAAACATTTTTAGCTGAGGCAAAGTACAGTTTTGTGCTTCGTCCAAAATGATAAAGGAATGAGAAAGAGTTCGTCCTCTCATAAAAGCAATGGGAGCAATTTCAATTTTTCCCACTTGTAAGTATTCACTTGTTTTTTCAAAACCTATGCATTCGTGTAACGCATCATAGATGGGACGTAAGTATGGGTTTACTTTTTGTGTTAAATCACCCGGAAGAAATCCTAAGTTTTCACCGGCTTCCACAGCAGGCCTTGTGAGAATCAGCCTGTCCACTTCTCCCGTTTGCATCATACGACATGCCGAAGCAATGGATAAAAAGGTTTTACCAGTTCCCGCAGGTCCCATAGCAATGGTGATGTAGTTTTTATGAAGGCTATCTACAAAACTTTCCTGATTTTTGGTGCGAGGAAAGATGGGTTTTCCTTTGAAGGTAACAAAAATTTTGTCTCTCGGAGTCCAAGTCTCTCCTTCCTTCTGGAAGTCAGAAGATCCTGGGGTCGGCCAACCACCGCTGGAATCTTTTACCTTATTTACTAAATAATCGATATCAAAAAAAGAATAATCGGCTTTGTCGGGTCTACGTTTGAAATTTTCTTCCACCTTTTGAAAGGTATCCAAGGCAACCTGGACTTGGTCATCGCTTCCTTGGATGATGAGAGATTTTCCACGAGGGATGAGTTTTACATTGAGGCGACTTTCCCATAACGGGAGTTTGCTGTCTCCAATCCCACATACCGTTTGGTAGAGGGACTCTTCCTGAAATGTAAAACTTTCATCCATATTAGATAGTGACTACCCTGAGTTTTAATTCTTCTAGTTGTTTCGCTTCAACAGGACCTGGTGCTTCACTCATCATACAGGTTCCTTTCTGAGTTTTTGGGAAAGCAATGACATCACGAATGGAAGTTCCCCCAGTGAGTAACATCATAATCCGATCCACTCCAAAGGCAATCCCCCCATGTGGTGGAGCACCGAAGGAAAGAGCATCGAGTAAAAATCCGAATTTGGATTTAGCATCTTCTTCTCCAATTCCAATCGCTTCCAAAACTAGGCTTTGGATTTCTGGGTTGTGAATCCTGATCGATCCACCGCCAATTTCTGTGCCATTCAGAACTAGATCATAAGCTTTAGCACCTATCGAAGAAAGGTCAACCGATTTCCCTGCTTTCCAATCTCTTAGTTTGTCAAAGTCTTCTTCTTTGGGAGAAGTGAAAGGATGGTGGAGGAAGGTCCAAGTTTTTGTGGTTTCATCCAGTTCAAACATAGGGAAGTCCACAACCCAATGGAAACTATATGGAACCTTAGGTGGATCATATTTTTCGGATAATTTCAATCGTAAGGCACCAAGAGAAGCGTTCACAATTTTAGAGGAGTCTGCCCCAAAAAAAACCATATCCCCTTCTTTGGATCCCACTGCCTTCGCAATGGCGGCAAGTGCTTCCGGAGTGAATCGTTTGGTGATTGTAGATTCAAGTCCGTTTGCTCCATGTTTCATATAAGCAAGGCCTTTGGCACGGAAGTCGCGAGATAACCAAGAAGTTAAGTCTTCGATTTCTTTACGAGAAATCACAGACCCACCCGGAACACAAATCGCCTTCACTACCCCACCACCAGAAACAGCAGCACTAAACACTTGGAAGTCCGCGTCTTTCACAATTTCCGATACATTCACAAGTTTCATTCCAAAACGAATGTCTGGTTTGTCAGAACCATACTCTTCCATCGCCACATGATATGGCATGGTTGCAAAAGGAGCACTGACTTCTAAATTAAAAACTTTTTTTAAAGCGAATGCCCACATAGCTTCAATTTCACGACGAATGTCTTCTTCTGTTACAAAAGAAAACTCCATGTCGAGTTGGGTGAATTCTGGTTGGCGGTCTGCACGTAAGTCTTCATCTCGAAAACATTTTACGATTTGGAAATATCTTTCCATTCCCCCAATCATAAGGATTTGTTTGAAAAGTTGGGGAGACTGCGGGAGAGCATAAAACTCACCGGCATTCAAACGCGAAGGAACAAGGAAATCACGTGCTCCTTCTGGTGTGGATTTATTCAAAATAGGAGTTTCAATTTCTAAAAAAGATTTACTATCTAAGTATTCTCGGAGAGCAAACGTTAGTTTGTGACGTAACACCAAACGATCCCGAAGTTCTTCTCTTCGCATATCAAGATAACGATACTTCAACCGAATTTCTTCGCCGGATGGATCAAACTCATCTAAAGTAAAAGGAGGAGTTTTGGATGTATTTAAAATTTCGACTGATTCGGCAATTAACTCATATTTACCGGTTTCCATCTTGGGGTTTACAGATTCCGCATCACGAAGGGAAAGTTTTCCTTTAACAGCAATCACAAACTCGGAACGAATTTTTTCTACTTTGGAGAAGTCATCACCCAAAATTTCTTTACGAGCCACAATTTGTAAAATTCCCGAACGATCACGAAGATCGATAAAAATCACACCACCTTGGTCGCGGTAACGAAAGGCCCAACCGGAAAGGAATAAAGTTTTACCAACAGAGGCATCTGAGACACTCGTTGCGCTAATTCTATTTTTGTATTCTGATGTTACCCACTGATTCAATTGAAAACCTCTTTATAATGGTACGTTGTCGAAACGGCTAATCTTCGGATTGAACATCAATGGAAAATCGGCCGTAGCACCCGCTCTGTTTTTGGCGATAATGATCTCTGCCATTCCCCTTTTGTTTGGGTCAAGCTCCTCGGGAGGTTTCACCATTTCTTCCCGATAAATAAAACATACAATGTCCGCATCCTGCTCAATGGCACCTGACTCCCGTAAGTCGGAAAGTTGTGGCCTTTGGTCTTTGGACCGGTTTTCGATGGACCGGTTCATCTGCGACAATGCGATGATGGGACAACCCACTTCCCTTGCCATTTGTTTGAGACCCCTGGAAATATTGGCAACCTCTTGTTGCCTTCCTCCCATAGCGGCTTTCGGATCACTCATGAGCTGTAAATAATCCACAATTACAAGACCCACTTCTTCTGTCGTACGAAGTTGGCGGAGTCTTGCCGAAAACTCTTGGATGGTTAAATACCCAGAATCATCAATATACAAACTAGCAGAAGTAATGTTCCCAATACTATCTTTCAGTTGTGTCATCTGTGCCGAAGTCAAAGTTCCTGCTTTTAATGCATAGGAATCAATCCTTGCATCCGCACTGATGAGTTTAAGGAGTAATTCGATCCGGCTCATCTCGAGAGAGAAAATAACAACCGTTTTACGTTCTTTCAAAGCGGCATTGGCTGCGATATTCAAAGCAAAAGTTGTTTTTCCGTTTCCAGGACGTGCGGCAAGGATCATGAGTTCGTGAGATTTTAAACCTGTGGTTGCCATATCAAGACCAGTAAAATGGGTTTTTAATCCATTGATCCCACCGGTTCCATTTTGGCTGGCAGCGACTACATTTTTAATGTAATCAATCAGGGCGTTGGCATCGTCTTTTACTTTTCGTAAACCTTTGGATCTCTCCTGGCGAGAGATGTCCATTAGCGACTGTTCTACGAGACTAAATATAGAATCGTTTTCTCCAGGTTCCACTTTGACTTTGTCAATGGCTTGGTTTAATGCTTCGACATACTTACGTCTGTCGGAAACACGTTTCACACGCCGCACATAGTATTCTAGTGGTTGGAAAGGAACAGTATCTTTGTAAAGAGAAGTGATGTATTCCAAGTCGCGGGACTCATCTTTGAAAAGACGTTTTTCCCGCATTTGGTTTGTGACCGTAACAAGGTCGATATTGATCCCTTCATTGATGAGATCTGTGACGGCTTCAAAGACTCGCCTGTGGCTGTCCATATAGAAGTCGTCCGGGCTTAGACCTAAGTCTTCCTGCCCGGCTACCCCTCTCATGAGTAGGTAACCGATTAAGTTCTTCTCAGACTCTATCTCCTGAAGGGGGTTAGAATTCATCGAAAAAGCTTTAGTGTAAGACTATGCTTGGCCGACGACTTTAACTACGATTACTGGAACAACACCTTCAGCCAAACGAACTTTGATTTTAAATTCACCAACTGATTTAATTGGTTCACCTAGATCTAACTTACGTTTGTCGAGTTCTACTCCAGTGTTTTTGATTGCAAGTGCAATGTCATTCGCTGTAACAGAACCAAAAAGTTTGTCGTTTTCGCCCACTTTCACTTTTACTTCGTATGTTTTACCATCAATCGAAGTAGAAAGTTCTTTCATCACTTTCACGCGTTTTTCGCGTTTAAGTTCAGCAAGTCTCTTTTGGTGAATCGCAGCTTTAGTGTTTCCATCATTTGCACGGACAGCAAATCTTCTAGGGATGAGGAAGTTACGTGCATAACCATCTGCAACTTCTTTTACATCACCAGCATCACCAAGATTCAATACGTCTTTTTGTAATACAACTTTCATCCGTTACTCCTACAGAACTTTAAACGGTAGTAAACCGATAGATCTGGATTTTCTGATTTCACGAGCAAGGGCTCTTTGGTGTTTGCCACAAGTTCCAGTGATTCTTCTTGGAATGATTTTACCACGGTTGGTAACAAATCTTTCTAAGATGTCTACTCGTTTGTAATCAAGACCTGCAAGTAAGGCTTTGTCAGCACAGAACTTACATACTTTCTTTTTATATTTTGCGTTTTTACGACCGAATTTGCCTTCTCCGTCTTTACCACGGAAACCGCCTTTTTCGTCGTCTTCCATCCCGTCCATACTCTCGCGGGAATCTGTTCTTGTATCATCAATATTTGTCGTTTCGCTCATTGTCATAACCTATCAAAAAGGAATGTCGTCATCACCGGCTGGATAATCATCATAACCACTACTTACGCCGGAATCATAAGAATTGGAACTGTCAGAACGGTCACCACCTGATCCACCACCCTGTCCTTGGCCGCCCAGTAATTGTGCGGATTCAACATAAACACGGATTTTAGAGGCTTTTTTGCCTTCAGGAGTTTCCCAGGACTGTTGTTGCAGTCGACCTTCAATCGCTACTTGTTTTCCTTTGCCAGCATATTGTTTTAAAATGTCAGCAAGTCGGCCCCATGCAACACAGTCAAAATAATGAGTTTCCTCTTTTTTTTCACCGTTAGTCACATAAACTCTGTTATTCGCAATTGAAAAATTGACAACAGAACTTCCGTTCACCGATTTAAATTCCGGATCACGGGTCATTCGACCGATTATAAGTATTTTGTTAAGATCGTTAGCCATTGGCCCTAATTACGAGGGTTTTTAAGATGTTTGCATTGAGTTTAAACTCATGTTCAATCTTTGCAACTTCAGCAGGAGCGCCGGAACACTTGATGAGTGTGAAGTGACCTTGTTCGTCTTGTCCAACCGGATGCCAGAGTCTTTTAGAACCCCAATCCTCTTCGCCTTGGATCGTGAAGTTGTATTTGGAGAGTAAGTCTTTTACTGCAGACTTCGTCTCTTCTACATTCCCTTCACGAAGAATATTCGTGATTTCGTAGTTTCTCATATTTCTCCTATGGGTATACCTACATAGAAACACTTGTAGGTAGAAGAATTTGTTAGTTTCCACTAGGGTTTTGCCAATGGGGCCTTGGGTCAATGGAATTTCTTCTTGGAGTTCCCAAACCCTTCCATTTCCATGTAATTTCTAACATTTTTATGGGTGAAAAATCAAATTTTCCAGAGGTTTGGGGCCTAGGTCTTGGCCTATTTTTAGCACTTTATGCTGGGTTTTTAAACCACATCACCCCGAAAGAACCTGCCCTCGACAACCACTCTGGATTTGAATCCACCCTCCTCGGTCTAGAAATGGCAGAAACTCCCAAACAAGTCCAAGACCTAATTGGAATTCCCGACACCATCGATTTTTTTAACTTATCAGCAGAATACAGAAAGGTTCATTATTTTGACTTTGGATTTATCTTCTGTTATTTGGCATTTTTAACGTATACCGGGCATTATGCGGGAAGAAAGGTAAGACCCATTTTTTTAAAGATCTTTATGGGAATGGTTTTGCTTCTTGTGATTGCCGGTTTTGCCGATTTAATTGAAAACATTTTAATCCTAAATGTTTTGGATGCAAAAACCGCAGAAGAGATGACTCCCTCCCTAGAATACTTAAAACCCACCTCCCAACTCAAATGGTTTTGTTTGTTTGGGTATGTGGCCATCGTTTCCGTTTACTTTTGGTTATATGAAAAAAGTTGGATTTTAAGAACGGCATCCATTCTGTTTTTTACAGGATTTTTTTTGCAGCTCTTTTCGATTTACAAAACCAATTTACTCGAACTGAGTTTTCCCTTTTTTGCTGTGGGACTTACTTGCAGTTGGTTCCATTACGGTTTTAGTTTGGCTTTTAGTTCCTTATCAAAAAAAACATAACCCCTTCCCCCGGAAATCACAAGATCGGTTCCCAGTTGTTTACAAAGGATCGCATATTCTTTTAAAAAACCTTCAGCCTCTTTTGGTCCCAATGGGAAAAAATAATGATCTCCCGGTAGTGTTTGGTGTTTTCCAAAAACAGGAACCACTTCCACAAACAAAAGTTTGTCGGCATCAAAATGCAAAACAACTGAGATATTGTGTTTTAAGTATTGGTTTTTAGATCCAAATAAAAAGTTACCAAGGGAATAAATGACAACACCCTTGGGAAATACTTCTATCCCTTGCGGGATGTGGGGATGGTGTCCAATGATGACTTGATAACCAGCATTCACCAAATATTTGGCAGCATTTCTTTCTGTATCCATCGGTAAGGGACTATATTCCACTCCCCAATGCACTGACAAAAGATTCACTTGGTTTGGTTTTGTTTTTTTGATGAGTCTCTCAGCCGTTCCCACTCGGAAGTATGCGGCCCCAGGAGATTTGTTTCCAGAAAAAAGCCTAGTTTCTCCTGTATCCGAAAAAGAAAAAATTCTGTACTCAGTATTTTGTTTGGAAACAGTAATGGGAACTAAAGCCTCATCCGTATTTTTACCGGCCCCGGTATGTGGTATTCCAAACTCATCCAAAAGTTCCAAAGTTTCCAATAACCCACTTTCTCCAAAATCCATGGTATGGTTATTTCCAAGAAATACCCCATCGATCCCAAACATACGAAGTACAAGTAGATCCCTTCTTTCTCCAAAAAAAACATAGGACTTCCTTTGGTCGGCGGCTGGTGTTTTGTGGAGGATGGGGGTTTCTAAATTGAGAAACCGAAAATCAAAATTCTTTAGATAACTAAAAAAACTACGAAAGGGAAAGTATGGATCCTCTGTTTTCATCGAATCCCGAACACCCCAATTGAACATCACATCCCCACCAAACCAAAGTTTAGTGGATTTTGGATATTGGATGGTTTCACCCGTTTCCGTGCGGAAATGGTAAAGATCCTTAATGGGTAATTCGAGTTTTGGTTCTTCTGACTCAGGAATGTCCGCAGAAAACAAACATAACGGAAAAACGATAATAAGTGTTAGTCTGAAACAAAATCGAATCATTTAAGAATAAAATTTTACCATCTAAAACCGAAAGGTATTTGCTGGCGGTTCCGTCATTTGGGATTTTTTTAACTTAATTTGAATGAGGACATTTTCCTTTTCTGTATCCAAACTAATGACCTTGGTTAAAATTTCTTTTGGCGGATGAATTTGTTCTGGTTTGGTTTTCACAAGAGCAATTGCCTTTAACCCACGTTTGGTACTAGAAAGTTCCAACCGGTCTAAATTCCCTTCTTTAAAAAAATATTCATATTCCCCATCTGGTTTGGTCAGGGCAATCCGAGAATCTGATGTATTGAATTTTGCTTTGGGATTTTGAATTTCATTCACATAAGTTCCTGTAAGGTATTCGTAAATTACAGGGAAAGGAATTGCAAATTTTTTCTTTGTATTTGGATCCTCTATGAGTATGTCTCCCATAGGCAAAGTTTGGATTTCTTTTGAACTGGTTGGTTTGATTTGGATTTGGTTTGGATCGGCAATGAGTTCTGTAAACACGAGTCCAAAAAATGTATCCATCAATTGGATTTTAATCTGTTTGGATTCTTTGGAAAAGTATATCTTTCCATCCAAAGAAACATTGTCTTTTTTAGGGACAAAGGTTTGGATTTGCATAGAAAACTCTGACCTAAAACTCTGAAAATCAGTTTGTTTTCCTAAAATTTCTTTCAAAAGAGATTTGGATTCTCCCTCTTTTGCAGAAATGTATTTTCCTTTGTCACGACCAATAAAATTAGGATCTTCTACTTCTTGTGAAATACAAGAAAGGAAAAATGATAAAGTAAATAGGAGACTTACGATTTCTTTCATTCAGAAATTTCCTTTTGCAGTTTTTTGATTTTTGCTAAGAGGTCTTTACTTTGTTCTGCTTTTAATTTTGATTCAGAAAGTTTAAAGAACTGTAATGCATTTACGGGATCTTTTTTTGCCAAATACACATCACCTAAATGTTCATAGATCACCGGATCTTCAAACCCTCTCTCCAGTGCCAAAGAGGCCGCAAAGTTTAAATGGAGAAGAGCGCGATTAAAATCTTTTTTTCTATACAACACCCAACCCAAACTATCTTGGTAAGCAGGATTGTCTGGTTCAATGGAAATTGCTTGGTTTAAAAGTTTTGATGCTTCTTCTGGATTGATATCCTTTTCTGCATACAAATAACCCAAATAATTCATTGCATTCGAAGCATTGGGATTCAAAGAGATTGTGGTTTTTAAATCTGATTCTGTATCACTGAATTGTTTTAATTTATCATAAGCCGTGGCACGATAAAAATAATAATTAAAATTTTTCGGATCCATTTTAATGGCTTCTGTAAAATCATTCACACTTTCTTTGTATTTAGAAAGTTGGAAATAGGCAAGGCCTCTCAAATAATAATGAGTTGGATTTGGATTTTCTTTTATGGTTTCAGATAAAATGGAAACAGATTCTGATTCTTTTTTTAAATTTCCTTGAAGATACAAATAAGCCAAACGAAATCGCAATCGAAAACTTTTCTCCGTTTCCTTTGTTAGTCGCAAGGACTCTTTTGTGGACTTTATGGAATGGTTCCAGAGGCCTAACATCTCTTGGCAGGAAGAAATCTTTTCATAATACAAAGATTTTTCTTCCCCAACATTTTCTTTAGATTCTAGTTTAGAAAGTCCCGACTTAAGAATTTTTTCTGCTGTTAGGTATTGTCTGTATTCATAAGCATACTGGGCTGTTTCTGCATTTAGAATTTCATAATCGGCGAGTTTTTCTTTTTCTGCGAGTTCCAAAAGAGCAATCCGAGGAGAAAGTCTTCCTGGGTTTTCTTGGATATAAGATCTTAGTTTGGTTTCCAGTCCTGTTTTTGATCCTGAAATCAGTTTATCTAATAAAAAAACAATTCCCTCTTTCGGAATTTTTTTCTCTTTTTTTAGAGTGGCAAAGTAAACGGGGGCCATGTCCCGAGAATCCATAAAATAAATTTCAGCAAGCATATGCGAAGCATCAATGTCTCTTGGATTTTTTTCACGAATTTGTTCTAGATACATCCGGCAATGTTTAAAATCACCTAACACAAAATAAATTTGAGCTAGTCGAAACAATACTTCCATATCGTTTTTATAACCGACAGTGTATTCCTGATATCGTTTGATTGCGATTTTTGGATGGTCTAATTTATAATTGAGTTCACCCAGTGCTTTGGCAGTAAGATACTTGTACTTGGAATGAGTGTCCCTTCTTTCGATCACAAAAGAAAGAGCAGTATAATACAAAATGGACTGGTTCCAAAGTTTCCGTTCAAAGTTGATATTACCAAGTAAGTATAAAAAGTCTGGATCGTTTGGAAATTGATGTAGGGAGTTTTCTAATACTTCTGATGCTTTGGCAAGCTCACCCTGGCGAATTCGAATCCTGGTTTGCAAAAGGACTTGGTCTTTGGAAACATCCTGTGATTTGTTTACCGCAATTTCTGACCATTCCCAAGCTTTCTCCAAACTTCCAAGTTCCAAATAATTTAAGGCCAAGGTTTCTGCACTGAGAGCACTGGGTTCTTTTCCCACTTCTTTCAAACAGAGATGGTAAGAATCCAGGAAGGAAACCGAACGTTCAAAGGAAAGTTTGGATTCTTCTGGTTTCCGACGTTGGCTCGCCTGAAATCCATCCACTTGTTCGCGTAAGCCGCGTGAAAGAAGGAACTCTGCCGGCACGCCCGGTTCTAATGCGGAACATTCTTTGGATCTTGACCCAGACTCAGTGGCAAACAGAGAAAGTGAAAGAAAACAAAAGAAAACAAAGACGAAGGGGCGGTTTAAAGTTTTAATTGCTTGAAACATCAGTAGATTCCGGCAAAGATCGGGAACAGGGACAATCCTTGAACCAAATCTTCCGAGAAAATTTAAAATACATCCTGGCTGTTCTCATCGTGTGGGCAATCACTTTCCCATGGATTCTGAGAAACAAGGACAATCTCCTAGCCAAATTCACCCTCGCCTACAATTCGTTTTTTGGTTATCCCAATCCTCGGATTGCACACCAACTCATCGCCAAAGGAGATGCGGTTCTCGAAGGTAGAAAGGAAGGGGGAACTGATGTCCTCCAAACCATAGGCCAATTCTTTAGTTCCGAGGATGGTGGTAAGGGCACCATCTTGCCGTTAGACTTAAACCTAATGGAAAAAGCATGTTTGTACTTTCGCAGTAAAGAACATGTTGAGGATCATTTTTTAGAACTCACTTGGAGAGAAAAAGCAAGTGAATGGGGATCTCCCCTCTTTCAAAAAATGGCTCCCCAAGGAGAACTCACCCTCGGCCCAAGTCCGAAAATTTATTGGAATTCTCATATCGACGCCGTTCTCACTGCACTTGACTACTACAAACGCGCGTTACGTTTCTCAGGGCCAGAACTGATTGCTCCTAAAAAAATTGAATCGGTGGCCTGGGCGAGTTGTAGGCCGAGTGAGATCCTTCTTGGTTATAAAACCCATATGTTGGAAACAGAAAACTTTGTCCTAAAAAAACTCACCGATTTAGAAAAAGTTCCGAGTGGACTCAGTGCGGTTCAAAAACGAAGTGTGGTTCTTTCTTCCATCAAACGAAGTGATTTTCCCGAAGTATCTGCAAATGACTACTTAGAATCACTACTCAGACAAATCCTACTTACCGGAATGAAAAACTTTTCACCGAGAGAAATGGATGATATTTATGAACGGATCCTTTATTTTGTCGGGGCCGATGAAAGAGAATACTTAAAATTCAAATTCCGCAGGGCCGAGTTATTTTTCCAACTAGGATCAGAAGAAGGAATTTATTACAAACGTGCGGCATCTGAATTTAAGGAAGCGGCAAACATCCAACTCGCCTCTGAAATTGAAGACATCAATGTACCGGCACTTCTTGTTCATGAATTTGAATCGAAAATGAGAGAAGCAGAATCCTATCACAAACTCAAAGAAAACTCAAAAAGTTTAGTGATTTTAGATGCCTTAAAACCAAAACTACGTAATGTCGATGAACGCAGTGTAGGTGGTAAAAAAGACGATATTTTGAAATCGTATCGCAAACTAACAAGATCCGTCCTTCGCAAACTGGGCCGGTATGAAGAAGCCGATGAAATCCCCTTTAACGAATGATATAAAATATTTTGATTACAATGCCACTCACCCACCTTTTGCAGAAATTTTGGAATCCTGTTTGGCAACTTATCTTTCTGGATTCTATAATCCATCGGGTATCACTCGTTATTCCTTAAAAAACCAAGGAAAAATAGAACAATCTCGAAAGTATTTTGCATCCATCACAAATGGGGAAGAAAAACAATTTGTTTTTTCGGCAACGGGAACAGAAGCAAACTACTTACTCATCCAAAGTTTAAGAATCCTTTACCCAAATTTAGATTCTGTGATTGTTTCGCCTTTTGAACATTCCAGTTTGTATGCGGCTTTAGAATCTTTTGGATTTTCACAAGACGTCCTCTCCACTGACAAAACGGGGATCATCCATTTACAAAACTTACAGGAAAAATTAAAATTAAATCCAAGACCTGTGATTTGCCTGTATGCAGGAAATGAAACAGGAGTGATCCAACCCGCTGAAGAAATTAAGAAACTCACAAAAGAATTTGGGCAATTGTTTTACAGTGATCTGATGCAAGGATTTGGAAAAATCGATGTACCATTTGGTTTGTTTGATGGTTATACTTTTTCTGGACATAAAATTGGAGCGGGAATGGGCGCCGCTGTCACTTACCTACCAAAAGTCCATCCCGACTTTCGAGTGTTTGGTGGTGGGAACCAAGAAAACGACCACAGAGCGGGAACAGAAAATACATTTGCGATTGAATCCATGCGCAAAGTTTCTGAATTCCAAAAAGAAAACTTAGAAGAAAAAAACAAACGTCTCTTAACTTACAGATCTCAAATCGAAAACGAATTGGAAAACTTAGGTTGCACCATCATTGCGAAAGATTCCAAAAGACTTCCGAATACAACGTTTCTGATTTTACCCATAGAGGAAGTGGACTTCTTTTTATTAGGAATGGAAGAAAAAGGAATATTGGTATCCACAGGTAGTTCTTGCAAATCAAGAGCTAGAGAAGCATCCAAATCTCTCCTTCATATGGGTTATACAAAAGAAGAAGCTTTACGTTCCATCAGAATCTCTACGGGATATTTCACAACCGAGGAAGATATAAACTCACTTCTCCTGGCCTCAAGGGAACTCATCCAAAAGTTTCAGTAAATCTGTTTTATGAAATTACGAATCATTGCTAAATATTCCAGAGATGAATTTACAGATGGGGAATGCATTTGGGAAGAAAAACAAGATGATTTGGGAACTGTGGAACGAACCACGAAGTTTTCTGGAAAAGTTTTAAATGAATTCCAAAAAGACTGGGCACAGTTTGTAGAAAGGGTACTGGCACAAAATCCTTCCAAAGAAGAATTCCTAGAAAAACTGGGGAAAAAAGCAGATAATTTAGAACAAATTGTATTTGGAAGGACACTCCCTTTTTGGCGAAATCCAAAACTGACTGGTTCCATCCAACTTCTCATTGATCCAGAATTTTCTCCTATCCCTTGGGAAATTCTACGTACACAAAAAGGATTTTTATTCCAAGATGAAAATTATAGGCGTGGGATACGAATTGATACCATCCAAAAAGAAAATACAAACAAAAACAATTCCATTTTACTCGTCTGTAATCCTGTAAAATCAAATCTGATTGCAACAGTCAATGAAGAATGTTCCAAACTATTCCCCATTTTAGAAACAAAATTAAACCTTCGAATTCTGAAAGACGCTCACTTAACAAGAGTCAGTTTACTTGAAGAAATAGGTTCTGTAAGGTATTTACATTATGCGGGCCACACGGAAAAAAAAGGAATCCCAATAGGTGCCAATGATTTTCTTTATACCAAAGAAATAGCCGGACATTCATTTTCTAATTTAGAATTGGTGTTTTTTAATAGTTGTCATTCTTCTTTTGATTCCATCGAACAAACAGGACTTACCACTAGTTTTTTAAATGCCGGAGCAAAAGAAGTCATAGGTTTTTTATTTCCCGTAGAAACAAATTTAGCTAAGTCCATTGGAATCAAATTTTGGGAATTATATATAAAGTCAAAAAACTCCCATCGCGCCTTGGGAAAAATTCGAAAAAGTTTATATGACGGTTCTTCCAAGGAAATCATAACAGCAATTAGTTTAGTCCACTTTTCAACGGAAGAACAAAAACGGAATACCAAAAGGCCAATTACCATAACAATTGTTTTGTTCGTTTTATTTTTTTGTATTGTCTTATTACGAGAGAAGAAAGAACCTATCAGGGTAGAGAATTTTGAGGTTTCCGAACCAAAATCGTTTCCAACAAAAAAACGGAAAGAGGTATCAGTTTTACCGAAGGATCCTCTCCTGGAAAGAATCTCTCAATTAAAAAATTCTGAATTTCGCAAAATGGCTCTGCAGTTTTTAAAAACCAAACACGAATTCCTAGATGATAATCAGAAAAAAGAACTATTAGAGTTCATTTTGTCTCAAAAAAGTTCCGAAGAAAAAATGTATTATGAATTCAAAACAAGGAGTGGCTTTTGAAACCACTCAAAAAAGTTGTTAGTTTACTTACCTGCATTTCTTTTCCACTTTTGGCTCAGTGGTTTCCTCAGTCAAAATCCTTTGACGAAGTTTGGAATTCTTACGATGCCCACCAAAATCTAATCAGCCAGGCTTATGGAATCCAAACTCGAGACATGATCCGAATGGAAACTCCAGAAGAAGAACAAGATTTTTTATACTACCAAAAAAATTGCAATCATGTAGAAATCAAAGATCTAACCGAAATTTTACGTTATATTTCGTTTTATGATGCAATCCTCACAGTAAAACAATGCACCGAATCAAACAAAGAGGAATTCGTGCAGATCGAAAAACAAACTAAGAAAAAAATCTTTGATCTCATTGTTTTACCCAAATTAGAAATCCTAGAAACAGAAATCTCAAACGAAGAACTCATTCCCATCATCACAGATTTGCGAAAAGAATGGGAAAAAACCATTTATATCTTTTCTAATTTGTATAAACCCAATGAAGTTTTATTTTTAGGAAAAGAAAGAGAGTATACACTTGCGATCAATCGAGTTTTGTATTCTGAAATGCCTGAATCCAGAAGGAAAACCTTAATTTTAAGGCTCCTTCAAGATATGAAAAATCATAACAAAAACACCTATCAATTGTTTTATTATTCGAAACAAAATCCTTGGTCTTCCGCAAATTTAAATGAAGAAAATTTAGAATCGAAAAAATATTTTATAAGTTTCCTTGAAGAATGGAAAATGGATCCAGAGTTTGATCCGGAAAAACTAACCTCACTAAAAGAATTCCAATCTTGTTTGGAAGAAATACCAAACACAAATCAGAAAATCAGAATATTGGGATTTTTTGGTTTTTTTAGTGACTACGGAAGGTTTACAACTAAAGACCAAACAAATTTTTCAAAATCCAACCAAACACGCGTCAGGTACATTCGACAAACATTATTCCGCTCCCACCATTTTCACCAAAGACTAGAAAATGTACTGACATCCTGTAAAAATTCCATCCAATCGATCAAAGAACTATGAGTGATGAGATTCGTAATTTAATCGATAGTTGCCTTCTCGGAAAAGGAGCGGCCTGGCAAGAGCTCATCAGAAGGTTCCATAGACTCATCATTGGTACTTGTGCCCACTATGTTCCTAGAGAAGAAATTACGGACACATCCCAACAAGTGTATCTCAAACTTACGGAAAATGATTACCATCTTCTCAGAAAGTTCAAAGGAGATAGTTTACCTGCATTTATTGTTTATTTAAGTGAAATTTCTAAAAATATAAGTATGTCTCAGACAAGATCCATTCGTCGGTATGAATATCGAGAGGGAATTTCTTTGGATTTGAGCATTGATATTTTGGATGAAAGGTTAACCCAAGAAGATGTATATTTTGCTTGGGAAGAAAAAAAGGAGTTCTACGACCTAATCGAAAATTTAGATGATACTCACAAAGAAATCCTCATCCTACGCCTCAAAGGATACAAATTCAAGGAAATTGCAGAAATCCTCGATGTTCCCCTAGGAACAGTCCTCGCTCGGGCCAATCGAGCCAAAGAAAAGATAAAAAAAATCCTTACAAAGGAAATAAAGCCTTAGCGGGGGGAAATAAATACTATGGAACCAAAAGATCCGAATGAATTTATGAACCGACTCAAACTCAAAGAAGCCCTATACCTCATGTCTCAAGGGGAAGATGCGGACTCACCTACGGTGGATCGGATCTTAAAAACCGTTCTCCCTTCGGGCACAAATACCATACAGGTTTACTTACAATTCATCAAAGACGGATTAAAACTCCTCACAAGCGATTTGGCCCAGTCCAGTTTGGTCTCTCCAGAACTGGTTCTACGCGGCGTGGGGAATTCTGGTGGCGCATTTCGTGTCCACAGACAGGTGGGAGGCAGGGATTTTGACTTTGTTTTCCAACCCAACGCCGAAAAAAACCAAGTTTTCCTTTCCGTGGAGGCATCCAACTGTGATCGGCTATCCGCAAAGCTCTTCTTGGACGGAGCTCCGGTAGAAACCCTTCAAAAACTGGGGAAACAATCCATGTTCGACTCACCGATCACCCTGGATTCCAGTCCGGAACTAGCCATTTTTGAATCTGGCAGAGAAATCGGCCGTTATCATTTTATGTTACAATCGTAATTTTTTAAAGCCGGATGCAATAAAGTTGCCCCCGGTAGGCATTAATCAAATGAGAAACGTTCCTACTTTTAGGAACATACTTTCTTTTCCAAACTAGTTCACTCCAAAATCCCGACGAAAGTCGGGATTTTTTTTATGCATTCACTCGGAAGTAAATCACGTCCCCATCTTGGACAATGTATTCTTTTCCTTCGACACGAAGTTTTCCCTCGTCCTTGACTTTGGCTCCGTCGCCCGTGCGGTCGATGTCTTCGTAACGCATGACCTCTGCCCGGATATAACCCTTTTCAAAATCAGAATGGATGACACTGGCGGCCACAGGCCCCGTGCTCCCCTGGTGTGTTGTCCAGGCCCGAACCTCTTCCACACCAGCAGTAAAAAAAGTAATAAGACCAAGAAGTTTGTAGGAAGCACGAATCATTCGAGATAGGCCAGATTCTTTTTCACCGATTTCTTCTAAAAAGGCAAGTTGGTCCTCTTTTTCCAATCCAGAAATTTCTTCTTCAAATCGACCACATAACACGACAACAGGTGCATTTTCTTTCGAAGCAAAATCGATAATGGTTTTGACAAGAGGATTTTCGCTAGTTTTCACATCAGAATCTAAAATATTAGCAACATATAACACTGGCTTGATGGTAATCAGGTTGAATTTTTTAGCAATTTTACTTTCTTCATCACCCAGTTCTACAGTGGAGGCGCGATTACCTTTTTTTAATGCGTCGAGGATTTTATCCATCACAGATAAAATTTCCCCTGCTTCTTTGTTTCCGGTTTTGGCAGTTTTTGCAACACGTTGTTGTTGTTTTTCTAAACTATCCAAATCAGCTAAAATTAATTCGTAATTGATTACAGTGATGTCTTCGATGGGGTCAACTTTCCCATGAACATGCGTTATGTTTTCATCTTGAAAAGCGCGAACCACATGACAGATAGCATCCACTTCACGGATATGAGATAAAAATTGGTTTCCAAGTCCTTCCCCTTGGCTTGCCCCTTTCACAAGGCCGGCGATGTCCACAAACTCAATCATAGTGGGAACTGTACGTTTTGGTTTGTACACTTCTGCCAAACGGTTCAGTCTTTCATCCGGTACTTCCACAACTCCCGTATTGGGTTCAATTGTACAAAACGGATAGTTGGCAGCCTGTGCTCCTGCCTTAGTGAGTGCATTAAAAATAGTCGACTTACCGACGTTCGGGAGACCTACAATTCCACAATTCAAAGCCATAGGGATAGGTTTTTACCGAGAGACGGTAAGACAAGGAAAATTGCTTTCTTAGTTTTGAAATCCGTTCTCGAGGTAGACCGAAGTAAGGTAAAAAATCGAAATTAAGATGACGACCAAATATCCAACCGAGTAAATTTTACCGATTCGTTTCCAAGGATAACGATCAAACAAATACAGTTCCTTGATGATGTGTTCCGGCGTTGGGGAAGCTGGCAAAACATCTTCTCTTCCCGCTTTTCTCCAAACAAACTGACGTTCCTCACCACCCAGTTGGAAAAAAGGAGCCGCTGATTCTAGTGTAAAAACATCCAAAAGTAAAGTGGGGATTTCAAAGTATTTAAAAGTGATGATCCCTGAAAAACTGGTAAGGATGGCTAGGTAATTGATGACCACGATGAGTGGACTTGCCGTATAACTGGAACTAAATAACAAATACAAATAAATGATGAGAAATCCAATCGAAACATATTTAGTGATACGAGAAAGGATTTTGTATAATTTTTGTTCTTGGATGAAATGGTGGAAAACTTCGTGTTTCATTCGGTTCTATATATCGATGGAGAGTGGTTCCTTAACTCTGGCCAAAAACTCCTCTGGAATCTCCGCCTCCACCCACTGTTTTTTCCCTTGAAAGTCGGTAAAGCACAATCGAAAGGAATGTAAATACATTCGTTTTTCTTTCTTTGTTTCACTACTGAATGAATACACAGGATCACCGAGAACAGGAAAACCCAATTCACGGAGCATAACACGAATTTGGTGCCTTCTGCCGGTTAAAATTTTTGCCATTCCAAAAGAAATGTTCTCTTTCGTATGAGTGGAAAGAATTCGAAATTCTGTGATGGCTTTTTTTCCCCCACTCCTCACGATTTTTACTTCCTTATTCCCATCTTTTATAAAACATTCAAACCGTTTCTCTTTCCATTCAGGAATTCCATGGCATAAAAATATATATTCCTTTTCCGAATCTTTCAGTAAGTCATCGATTTCTTTATTTTTATCATTGGATTTTCCAAGGAGGACTATCCCACTCGTACCTAAATCCAAACGGTTGGCAGTGCGAAGTTCCGAAACACCCAGCTTTGTTGCCAGTAACCTTGTAAAATCCATTCGGTTTGGATCTTTGGTTTCATGTATAGGAATTCCGGCTGGTTTTTCAGCTAACAGAAACTCATCACATTCAAAAAGAATGTTAGTCCAGAGGTTAGCACCGAGTTGGATTTTTTTAGGTAGATACTTCAATCCAAAGACCAGAAAGACTACGGATATTGATCACCCCCGATTGGAAAAGAAGATACTGGCCTTTGATTCCGACTAGAGTATCTGTGATGGCAGTGTCTTTTGTCAGTTTGAGTGATTTGATTTTAGTAGGATAAGTTTCAATGGGATACTTAATTTCTGTCACTCCACCACTGAGATCCAACCTGTTCCAATTGAGTTTGGATTTACTTTCAAGGGGAGAAAAAAATTCATTTTTTTCTAGGTGGTTTAGGAACTTGTTTGCTTCACGCACCAAATCCAGGTCAGGTGGGTCTCCTGCTACCATTTTCTGCCAAGTGGTTTTGTCTGGCAAAAACTGACTTAAAAAATGTTCCAAAATTCCAGCATCCCTACGAGATTCTACTTCCAAAATCGGAATCCCAAATTTTGCCCCTTGGTCCACCCAACGGTTCGATACAGGATTTTCTTTAGTGATCCCTACTTTTAATCCACTGGAGTTCGCAAAATATACTGTATGTTTTTTAAAACAATTGGTTTTACCCCAATCAGGTTCCCTACAAGTTCCTTTGTGAAAATGACAGGTTTCTGGTCGTAAAATACAAAGATCGTTTTCCGCCAAAGTTGTAAAACAAGTGAAACAATAACCTTGGCTAAATGACTTTTTTGTTTTTTTCCCACAGTGCAAACAACGGATCTCATCATTCGTAGCTAGTGTGATTTTTTTTCCAATCCAAGTGTTCACTGAGCTTGTCGAAGTGGACTCTATAACTTTTAGATCTTTTTTATCCGCCTCATTATAGGTCGCTGATTCCCAAAAATAAGAAACAGGCGAAATTCCTGTGTGAGACATTTTTCGAACATAACCTTGGACTAGTGGCATAAAATTTTAGAAAGTATATTCCTTTACTTCTTCAGGAAAAAAGTCTCGATTCACATTCACAAAAAGTAATCCTGTTAGACTCGGTTCAGAGCGAGAGACATCCCATTTAAAGATAACGAGAGTTTTGCGAAAGATATAATGGGAAATTTGACCTTTCGGCTGATAAAATAGTTTTAATTGGTCTTCGCCTTCTCCAAGTAAAACAACCTTTCCATTGAGGTTCGGAGATTTTTGTTTGATCTGTTTGATGGTTACCTTTCCGCCAGGATTTACATCTTCTGGATCTGATCCTTCGGTGGCTTCCCCTTCATTCACACCAGAACTCGGAGCCACTTCCATGGTTGTGCCTTCATAATCCAAATAATTACAAGGAAAGTCCCCAGGCATACTTGGAAAATTTTCAGAACAAGAAGTATAAACAGATTCTTTTTCCTCTCCTTCCACATAAGAGATAAGGAGAGTAGAACGAATGGTCGCATAAGCCACTGATTTTAATACTTTGGCTGTTTTACTTTTAGGAATTGTTTTTAATTCCTTCTCAGTTGCAAAGTTACTGAATGTAACAAGAAAGATAAGAAATAATATTAAAGATCGTTTCATTTTCACCTCAATAGATCAAATAAGGAGCAATTTTACTCCGTTCATTTTCTTCTTCTGCCAAATATGTTTTGTGAAAGTCGGCAAAAGACTTTCCTTCATTAATGGAAGTTCGAAAATGTTCATTCCCCCAAAGTTGGTCTACCCAATGGTTGGTAGAACCTTTGCTCCACTTAAAATCATTGGGATAGGTTTCTTTCATGAGTTTTATCAAATCATAAGCTAATTGAATAGGATCATAATCGGGACGAACCAAATTCATACGAAGGCCAGAACAAATTTTTCCTTTATGTGGGCCAAAAGTTGGTTTAAAATATACAGGAGAGAAATAATAGGATTTGTTTCCTAGAGCAGCAAGTTTTGATGCAAATTCCTCTGCGTTTGTCATCCAAGGTGCCCCGAAATACACAAACGGAGCTTGGGTGCCTCGTCCCACAGAAACATTCACTCCCTCAAGTAATACCAAAGAAAGATAGTTTCTAGCCGAGTCCACCATCGGTAAGTTTGGTGAAGGAGTGGTCCACGGGATTCCTGTATCTTCAAAATACATTCCTCGGCGATATCCTTCTACAGGAACCACCATCACATCCACACTGTCTTTTAAATATTCTTTGTTATAAAATCTGGATGCCTCACCAATGGTCATCCCTGTGATGAGAAGTGATGGAAATTCTCCGGCAAAATTCAAATTGCGTGGATTCATTTTTTCACCCATTGGCGGAAGGTGCATGGCAACATGAATATGATCTAAAACAATGAGTTTTGTTTTTGTATTCTTCATGGCATCCATCAGTCTTTTTAATACACTGAGGTATGTATAACAACGCATTCCTACATCTTGCACATCAAAAACAACATAATCCACTTCTCTAACTAAATCTCGTAATTCGGAATCTTTGATTCGATAAATATGATACAAAGGACGATTAAAGGTGGAATCCATAGTAACAGGCGTTTGGCTAAACTCTTCCTCTAATCCAAGAAACCCATGTTCAAGCCCAATTAAATGTTCGAGTGTGATTTTGTGTTTTTCTAAAGATGTGATGATTTTTTTTGGATTCGTTCCAATTCCCGAAGGGTTTGTCGCAAGCATCAATTTTTTTCCCGTCATGGTGGGGAGGACTTTTTCATAAAAAATGTCCTGCGAAATCCGCATCTTGGAATCAAGTGGGTGGACGCGGAATTGGGGAACTGTGTTCCCTTGGCAAGCAAGGACTAGAAAGCAGAGAGAAAACCTAAAAAAGTAATTGGTCATGTAAGTATATGTTTCTATAATATAGCAAATCTTCAAGGAGAAATGTCCTTCATGTTCAACCGACTTCGTTTGGCTCCCTTAACCGGAGTTCTCATCCTAACCATTTTGGCATGTGCCGGATCCAATTCAGCCCAGAAACAACCTACGCTGCCAGATAATGTGGTCACAGCTATGGGAGAGGCACCTATCTACCAAGGAGACTTGGCTCTCGCACGAAACAAAGCCTTGAAAGACGCCAAACTCAATGCCATTCGCAAACTCGTCGGAGAACAAATCACAGAAAAATCGGGAGTCTCTGATGGCCAATCTCTTGGCTCCAAACTCTACGGAAAAACAGATAGTTTCGTAAAAAAATACGACATCATCAGCGAAGAACAATGGAAATTGGATACCCAAGACATGATCCGTTTGAATGTTCGCTGTGAAGTGGAAGCAACCAAACTTTCCACGGCAGTAGATGCCCTCCTGGATGATGTAGGAAATCCAAGAATTGCAGTGCTTGTCCAAACAGTCGTAAACGGAAAATCCTATCCGATTGGATCGGCAACAAACATTGCAGAAGCAGAACTCATTGAAAAACTCCGAGCCAAAGGAAACAAGGTTGTGGATAGTTCCCAACTCACCGCTCTACTCAAAAAAAATCCAAGCCTTGCCAAACTGGATCTGACATCTGTGGAAGAAGGAAGTCCCTTACTCACACTCGCACAAGATTCCGGGGCAGAAGTTTTGATCATTGCCAAGGTGACAACAACAGACCAAAAACCAGTGGTTTTGCCTGGTGGGAAAAAAACCGATTTCCTCAGTTCAGCAGCAACAGGACCTTATCGTATCATTCAACTTTGGGGTGATGGAAAAATATTTGGATCGGGAAGTTTAGAAGGACGTGGGGCAGATATCACCCAAGAAGTTTCCAGAGAACAAGCTGTCAAAGATTGGGCAAATCTTGTCTCAGGCAAAGTGGGAAAACAAATCAAAGACGAGTGGTTCAAACTCACCGAACAAAACACTGTCATCTTAAAATTCAAAGGACTTGGATTGGAAGATGCCATCAATTTCAAAAACGATTTGATGGAATACACTTCGGTCAAACAAATCAATGATCGTAAAACAGAAATGAACGGATCGGAATGGGAGCTGACTTATCCTGGAAAAGAATCTATGTTTGCAGAAGAATTGATGTATAAAAAAGATTCAAGTTTCCGTTTCTTAAGTAGCAAAACTTTGAGTATCAATAGCTCCAAACGTGGTGTTGTGGAAGCTGAGTTTAGAGGGAAATAGAATTTAAATTTGCCTTCATTGACCATTTCCTGCAGAGAGAAATAAACCAATCTCTGTAGGATCAAATGGTTTTGAAAAATAACGTGCCACTTTTTTTTCAATGATTGCTGTTTGGATTTCTGGTGTTAGATCATAACCCGTTAAAATACAATAGGTAATCTTAGGGTGAATTGATTTTGCTTTCGTAATGAACTCAAGTCCAGTCATCTCTGGCATCCGCATATCACTGATCACATACTGCACATCCGGGTTTTCCATTAATTCCTCAATGGCTTCTTCTCCAGATTTAGCAACGATCACATCAAAATCATTTTTGAAATAGTCGCGAAATAAATATAAATTCAAAATTTCGTCATCAACATAAAGTAACTTACGTTTAGTGATCCCTTGGTTCATTATTGTAAGGGAAGTTTGATTCGAAAAATACTTCCTTTCCCCCATACGGATTCCATTTCGATGAAACCTTTATGATCTTCTATAATTTTATAAGCAATGGGAAGTCCAAGACCAATACCTTTTCCAGGATCCTTCGTGGTAAAAAAAGGATTTCGAATTTGGTTTTGGAATTCCTCTGGGATACCACCACCTGTATCCGAAATTTCAATCACATCAAATCCGGAACTTACCTTACTCTTTAAACCCAAAATTCCTGAGTCCCCATCCATAGCTTGGATGGCGTTGGTCAGTATGTTTAAAAATACTTGGTGGATTTTACCAGAGTTTCCTTTCACAATTAGTGGGTGGGGGTAATAATCCTTCACCACCAAAATTCGATCCCGGAGGGAATGCACTAGAACCGTTAAACAATTTTCCAAAATATCATGCAGGTCAAAATGTTCCTCAAAAGAATCACCGCTGCGAGTGAATTGATTGAGGCCTTTGACAATTTTAGAAGTTCGATCCACCCCTTCTTTGATGGCCTCTAAATAGAGTTCCGTTTTTTCAGAAACTAAATTAGAACCTTCTAAAATCTCCCGAACCCCAAAATAACCGCCTAAGATGAAGTTTAATGGATTATTGATTTCATGAGCAATGCCTGCAGACAAAAGACCAAGGCTTGCCATTTTTTCTGATTCTATCAGTTGGTTTTGTCGTTCCTTCAGTTCCTCTAAGGTTTGTTTTAATTCGTGAGTCCGTGCATCGACAAGAGATTCCAACTCGTGATTGTATTTTTCCAGTCGTAATTCGTAATCAGATCTTTCGAGTTCAGCAGCAATCCTACCCGAAAAAATTTGGAACAAAGTCAGGATATCTTCTTTGTTTTCGATTTTAGTTTCATAAAGGCCAACGATTAGCCCCATCACTTCTTTTTTAGAATTGATGAGGGGTGTTCCAATGTATCCCTCAATTTTCATTTCCATTAGTAACTGGTCATCGGGAAAATATTTTTGAACTTCACTCGGATAATAACATACACTATCATCGAAGACATCTGCACAAGGTGTGTCTTTCAGTGAGTAAGAAATATTTTCTGCAATCGCTCCTTTCACTACTAGGGAGATCGTTTGGGATTCATATTTTTCTTTATCAATAATGGCGATGAATGTATAGTCTGCCTTGATAGTCGAAGCTAACTTAAGAGTGAGCCGGTTTAAAAACTCATTTCCATAGGTATTGGAAACAGCTTCAATGATATCGGATAAAAGTTCCCCTTGGATCATGAGATTATTTTTCGAAGGATCTCCAAACTGATTAACTTGTACATCATCTTAAGGAGTTTCCACCTTATCCGGTTTTTCTGTTACCAAAGGAAGGACAGTTGTGTTTACATCCAGAAGTGGGCCAAGTTCAAAGATAGATTCATATCCATAGGCTTTCAGTGAGTTGTATGTGGAAAGATTGAGTGACGCCGCGGGACTTTTGGCAGCAAAGGCTTCTTGGTTTCCTTCGAAGTTATTGTTACAGTAAATTAGAATTTTTGATTTTTTCTCTGGGATTAGGTCTGCTAACGATTCTTTAGTAAATTCGGTAAAAGGAAGATTTTTGGCGCCTTTGATATGTAAAAGTCGAAACCGATTTTCACTCCGCGCGTCCAGAAGAACCACTCCTTCCTCAGACATCAATTTTAAAAACTGACCCTCTGTTAGGCGATGTGTTTCTCTTTCTCCTTCAGACCGATTTACGATCCTTTTAAATTCACTATAATCGATGAGTTTATTTTCAATCGGGGTTGGTTTCGTTTTGACTTTCTTCTTTTTTTTAGAAGATTCCGAAACGAGGGGAATTGTGACAAGAACCAGTAGAATGAGTAGAAACTGTTTCATAAGGGAATCTTCCTTCTTCTAAGCACCTAAAGAGTATACTATTGAAAGCGAAGGAAACTCAAACCTTTTTTCGACTTGCCATGGGAATTGAAGAAATTGTGATACATGAATGAGCACTTTGAGAGCAATTATCAAAACAAACAAAGGCGACATTCGCATCGATTTGTTTCCAGACAAAACACCCAATACCGTAGCTAACTTCGTAAACCTCGCACAAAGGAATTTTTACAATGGACTTAAGTTCCACCGAGTCATTGCAGATTTTATGATCCAAGGGGGTTGCCCACAAGGAACAGGAACTGGTGGTCCGGGATATAAATTTCGAGATGAATTTGATTCCAGTTTGAAACACAACAAACCAGGGATTCTTTCCATGGCCAATGCAGGTCCAGGAACTAACGGTAGTCAATTTTTTATTACCCATGTCCCAACTCCATGGCTCGACGGAAAACATTCTGTATTTGGTGCCGTTGTGGACGACACAGACCAAAAAGTAGTCAATGCCATCAGCCAAGGGGATATTATGGAATCGGTTACCATCGAAGGTGATGTAACTTCGGTTCTAGAAGTGGCAAAACCGTTTTTGGATGATTGGAACCAAATTCTAGATTCTAAAAAATAAAGATTGTTTTTTCCTTTTGGATTCATAAGTCTAACCACTATGAAAACAAAAGGAAAACAAAAACAAGTCTCCCATATCAAAGCGGCTTCTCGGTTGATTTTTACTATGAAGCCAACTAAAATCAAACAGTCAAAAAAACTCTATTCTCGAAAAAAGAAAGAAGACCATTCGGGAATAGAGTTTCTACCTTCTCTTTTTTTCTAAACAAGAATTTTACCTCTCCATCTCACTCCAAGAATCCCTTTCCAATTCCTCTTCCTGGCCCAAATCCACAAACATCAATCTTTCTAACTCAGCATTTCTTTGTTTTGCAAGACTCATGTACTGAACACGATCTTTCCTTAGATCAAACAATTCGTGAAAGGTTTCATCATCGTGTTTTAGAAATAAATTTCTAGCTTTCTCCGCAGTATAGGATCTTGTTCCAAGTAACCTCAAAACATCTCTTCCCATAAGGACTGCGGTTTCTCTGGTTTCGCGGTAGATATACTTAACTCCGATTTCCTTTAAATCGTAAGCCTCTTCTCTATCTCCAGCCCTTGCCACAATTTTGATATTGGGATAATGGAGGTTTACATTGCGAATGAGTTCTGCTTGTTTTTCTGGACTGTCGAGTGCGGCAACCACTACTTTCGCATGTTCCAGGCCAGCCGATTCCAATAGTTCCAATCTTGTTGCATCCCCAAAATAAACCTTAAATCCAAACCGACCGAGCATCTCTACACGATCCGCATCAAAATCTAAAATGGTAATTCCAATTCCATTGGAACGAAGGAATCGACCGAGCATGTTCCCAAACTTACCAAACCCACAAATGATCACAGGGTTTTCTTGTTTATGGATGTCTTGTTCCGTTGTTTTTTGGGGAGCTTTTGATTCTAAAAATCCAAAAATAGTTTTTTCATATAACAAAAGAAGTACGGGCGTAAGTGCCATACTCACAGCCACAGCTGCCACTAAAATAATAATAATATCTCCTTCTAAAATCCCAAGATTTTCTGAATATCCAAAAAGAACAAAAGAGAATTCACCTACTTGGCATAAGGCTAAGGAAAAATATAAATTTTGGTTTAAGGGAAGTCGAAAAATTAGACCTAAAATAAATAAAACAAAGGCCTTAAGAAAGATGATTCCAAAAACAATTCCTAAAACTTTTGTTGGATTTGCCATCACCACAGGAATGTCCATCGAAGCACCAACACTTAAAAAAAACAAACCCAGGAGAAGTCCTTTGAATGGTTCAATATTACTTTCTAACTCATGACGAAATTCACTACTGGCAAGAACCACACCACCAAGAAAGGTTCCGAGTGCTGCCGACACACCCACTGCTCCCATAAGTACAGAAATCGCAATCACAAGTAACAGACTGGCTCCCGTAAAAATTTCACGATTTCCTGACTTGGCTAACAATCGAAAGAAGGGACTGAGTAAATATTTCCCAACAAGGATAATTCCAATCACTACAGACAAAACCACTAAGGTTTTTAAATACCCAGGAAAGTTTTCCACTAATGAATGATGGTTTGCCACAGGTACATTGTCAGAATCACTTAACATTGGAAAGATGGCAAGTATGGGAATTACTGCCATATCCTGAAACAATAATACAGAAAAGGAAGCTTGGCCAGAAATGGACTTCATCAGTCCCTTTTCTTTTAAGGTTTGTAAAACAATGGCCGTAGAAGAAAGAGAAAGGATGAGACCAAGGGCAAGGGAAGATTTCCAAGAAAACCCGAAGAGATAGGAAAAAAAAGCAGTAATGACAGTGGTTAATACAAGTTGTAAACCTCCGAGGCCAAGTAACCAAAACTTTAACCTAAGAAGTAGGTCAAGTTCCAATTCCAAACCAATGGCAAATAACATCATCACAACACCAAATTCGGCAAAATGTAACATGTCCTTGCCTTCTGTGCCAACAAAACCAAAAACAAAAGGCCCAATCACAATCCCTGCAATTAAATATCCTAAAACAGAACCTAACCCCAATCGATTGGCAAGGGGAACCATAATGATGGCACTGGTAAGATAAATCAAAGCCTGAATGAAAAAACTAGATTCACCCATAAATACCACCTAACAATTGATTTATAAATTGACGATACCGATTGGATTCTTTTTGTAAGTCCAATTCGTTCAACTGGAAGGTTCCTTGGACAAGAAAAGGATTCAAATAGTCCATTCCGCACAACTCCGCTGTCCGACGAAAAGGAAGGAGAAACTCATCCGTTGTGTATCCATGAAATCCAGTTTTTGTGTAAGCCTCCTTCGACCCGCCAGAAGTAATGACTTGAATCCATTTTTTACCTAATAGTTGGTTTCCATCTTTTCCATAGGCCCACCCATCTTCCAAAACCAAATCTATCCATAATTTCATCAGTGGAGGACAGCTATACCAATACAAGGGGTGTTGGAACAAAAGGATATCATGGTTTTGAATTAGGTTTTGTTCTGCTTTGATTTGGATCGAAAAATCAGGATACTCTTCGTATAAATCCCGCAAGGTGATGGACTCCGAATTTGGAATTGAATCCAAAAGCATTTGGTTTGCCTTAGATTTTTCCAAACTGGGGTGGACTAGATAAACTAAAATTTTGGGCATGCCGAATCACTCACAATAGAATTGGATGGGACAAAAACAAAGAATCTCTAACTAAAATATTCAGAAAGATAAGGAATCTTTTTCCGCTCAATATATAGTATATATGTAGATAAGGCAAAAACAACGAGGGCTAAAATAAAAAGAAAACCACCATCATCTTTTACCACAATTCCTAAAAACACAAAATGAGACAACACTGCACCTAACATTAAATTGAATCCAAGGAGAGCCCCGAACCAAACCAAACGAGGGATTAGTAAAAAAAGAATACAAAAGGTTTCCAAAACGGCAAGGCCATACCTACCCCAAGGTTCCATCCCCATGACAGAAAAAATAAACTTGGTTTCTTCGGATCCAGTGAATTTAAAATACAAGGTTTGTCCTAAAATCAAAATGGCAATCACACGTGCCCCGTGAAAAAAAATGGTTCCTAGTTTCAGAGACTCCAACGAAAAACCCTCCAAGGATTTTTATTTGCTATCTGGAGATAAAAAGTCAAAAGTTAAGAAACTTTTTTACCTAGATTTCGAATCTTATTTTTTAAGGACTCATGCCCATTCGTAAAGTAATAAACTTGGAAGTTTTTACTCTTTCTGATAGAATCAGATACACCTGTAGAACCATGGATGCACAAAAAATCATAGAAATTCGAGACCAAGCCGAAATTGCCAAAAAGGAAGGTAAATATACAATAGCCATCTCACTTATGAAAGAGTATTTGAGTTTGGTGCATCCTTCTTTTACCCACTACTCCTGGTATTTTATTGCTGATCTATATTTCCAGGAAGGAAAAATAAAAGAAGCAATGGAACATTGTAATGAAGCCCTAAGGCTGAAAAATGATTACATTCCTGGATTGGAACTAAGGATCAGCATTTTTAAAAAATTAGACAGGTGGGAAGAAGCGCTAAAAGATAAAAAAACCATTGAAGATTATAATGCTATGGAAAAGGCGAAATGGGACGATCCGAACCACTACTACCATTATAAATAAACACAATCACGTAAAATTGCTTTTCAGCCTACTGCCCATTTTTATCAAAACCCAAAAAAATTGACAGGCTCCAAATCACAGGCATTTCCTTGGAGCGCTGCAGTGAGTCTGGATGCAGAAGTTGCGGCTCCTTGGAAGAGAGATTGTGGTTTATTACAAGTACTCACTTCTGTGATGAGTGTTGACAAAAATTTAGAATATTGCATTTCTATTAATGAGTAATTAACAATTTCTTTCCTACACTTCTCAAAAGATTCCTTTGTATAATATGTATCGTCTCCAATTTTGGAAACCGATTCAAATATATATGGTGAACTTGTAGCAGAAAGTATAGTTTCGATACCTGCCATACTAATCAATTCGAAGTTGTACTGTTTAAATCGTATATAAGCAGGAGTTGTACAACGAATTGCCAGACAAGAACCCAGAGGAACGAACATCATTGTTGAGATTGAAGAAGAAATCGAAATACCAGATAAATCGGTAGTCCCACAAACAGAACCTGTAACATAAGAACAGCTTGCTGCAGCAGAGGTATCATTTGTTTTTAAAATTTTCCCAGTAATCGCTAAATTCGATGAAGATTCATTGGAACGAAAATAATGAGTTCCACCCGCAGTCACAGATAAATCAATATAATTGATCGGCGACTGTAAATCAAAATTTGATCCCGAAGTAGGATTAGTAAAACCAGAAATGGCAGTATCTTCGGTAGGACAAGCATAAGTAGTATTAGTCGAATTACTAGTAATGTTTATGATAGAAGGTAGATAAGTAAACAAACTAACAGCACTCAAACCACTTCGAAGTTCTTCGAGTTGTTTTTTGGCCTTTTCTCCTTTGATTCCCATAGGCGAATAAACATTCGTACAACCTATGACATATAACAAAGTAGAGAAAAATAAAAGATTTTTTTTCGACATAAAGCAGAATCGCATTTCGCCAGTTATTTAGTCAATCATTTACCGTTAGGTGAATATGCAGAATAATTCAATACAATATTATATATTAATATTCTACACCCTTTAATTTCAGCAAACAGAATCGACCAAAAAATAAAAAAAGCCTCTTCCCGAAGAATTCTTCGAAAAGAGGCAACCGTCTTAAGGCAACTCTTGCCTTACTACGACTTAAGCGTTATTCAAAAGTCGTAATACAGAATTTGACCGAACACTGGCTTGCGCTAGCATTGCCGTACCGCTTTGCACGAGAATTTGTTTCGTCGTGAGCGCTACCATTTCTTCAGCCATATCTGCGTCCCTAATCCTTGATTCGGATGCTTGCATATTTTCGTATGCACCCATGAGGCCTTTTGCAGTACTTTCGAGCCTATTTTGATAAGCTCCCATGTCTGCTCTCTGCTTCATGATCTTGTTCAAGGCGAAGTCCGCTTTAGCAATCGCTTCATCTGCTTTTCCAGGTGTAGAAAGAGCAATTTTATTTGCACCTTCTGACATCTTTAGAGCTTTCGAAGTCATAGTTCCAATGTAGAAACGCTCTCTTTGCTTTGCGTTTGCTCCCATGTGAAACCACATCGATGCCTTCGTTGACTTTCGAGCGAAGTCTCCTTCAAACAGTTTCATTTTATTGAACTCTGCTTGTGAAGCAATTCGATCGATCTCATCCACCAGCGCAGATACTTCTACCTGCACGAGCTGCCTGTCCTCCGGTGTGTAGATTCCGTTCGAAGTCTGGATCGCTAGGGTTCGGATTCTTTGGACGATTTCAGCCGACTGATCAAGGTAACCCTCTGCAGTCTGGATGAAACTGAGTCCATCTTCCGTATTCCTTTCGGCCTGACGTAAACCACGAATTTGTGTTCGTAGTTTTTCCGAAACAGCAAGACCAGAAGCATCATCACCGGCAAGGTTAATCCTTTGCCCAGTGGAGAGGTTCCTCATGGTCTTATCTACATCCCATTGTGTAAACTTGAGAGCACGATGTGATTGGATCGCACTCATGTTGTGATTGATAATCATTGGCCTACACTCCTTTGTGTATTACCAAGAACGATATATATTGCGTTCTTAGCCGGACAATCCCTGTCCGGTGTCAAGGATGAGCTTTCATTTTGCCACCTGGCAGGGGAAAGCCGGCTGATTATCTAATTACAACTCGTCAGTTACACTAACCACTCTCTCAGTTAACCAATGTTAACGAAGGAGAGAAAGAACTCCTTGTGGACGAACATTCGCCTGAGCTAACATAGCAGTTCCAGATTGAACTAAAATCTGGTTCTTTGTGAAAGCCACAGTTTCTTCTGCCATATCCGCATCACGGATCCTAGACTCGGAGGCTTGGGTATTCTCATAAGCGTTCATGAGCCCTTTTGCAGCATGCTCAAGACGATTAAAGTAAGCACCTAAGTTTGCTCTTTGTTTGCTAATGCGAGTTAACGCAGCATCCAAAGTTCCGATCGCATCGTTTGACTTGTCAGCTGTTGACAAAGACAAGAGATCTCCACTTTGACCTTTAAGATTAAGCGCACGTGCAGTCATTGTTGCAATGAACACTCTTTCTCTTTGGTGTTGGTTTGGTCCAATATGGAACCACATGGAAGTTGCTCTAGATCCACGAGCAAAATCACCTTGAAGCAAATTCATTTTATTGAATTCCGCTTGTGAAGCAATTCTGTCCACTTCGTCGATAAGTTGTGAAACTTCGACTTGGATCATTTGTCTATCTTCGTCAGTGTAAATACCGTTAGACGACTGAATTGCAAGAGTTCGAATTCTTTGAATGATATCATTCGATTCTTGCAAAAAACCTTCCGTTGTTTGGATAAGGCTCATACCGTCTTCGGTATTTCTCTCTGCTTGTCTAAGACCATTCACTTGCGTTCTCATTTTTTCCGAAACGGCTAGGCCTGATGCATCATCACCTGCTCGGTTGATTCGCATACCAGAGGATAGTTTCTCCATATTTTTGGAGACTTCCTCGTTTTGGAACTTGAGAACGCGATGTGAGTTGATCGCGGCTAAATTGTGGTTTATGATCATTGGTTTCCTCCTTGAAACTTGATCCGGCAAAAGAGAGAATCCCTTCTCTCTTTGGTTTTTGTGTCTGGCTTTCAGGCCCCTATGGTGCCTAAAATCTATATTTGTTCCCTTTGTACGTCGGTGATTGGGTAGAAGAAATTAATCTGAAGATTTGGAGGTATTTTTGAATGTTTTAGATGTTTTTTGCGTTTTTTGGAGATTTTTTAACGACTTTAGCGTTTTATTTTTTTTAAAAAAAATTTCTAATTTCTCCAATAGGATGATCGGCAAATCCCCATTTTCCATAAGCAAATTTTGAAAAATGGGAGAAAAGTTTAGGAATTCCCCTGGTTTTAGGCCAGGAGAGGGTGGAAAAAGTAGGAAACTGGGAGTGGTTGCGAATTTAAGGGCGAATGGCAAGTGGAGAAATCGAATCCCAGTGGTAAACAGGACTCCCCTCTCCAGAAAATTTATGTTCGATTGTTTTTAGGTCTTTAAAGTTTTCAAATAAACTTGCATTTAACGCACGTATGGTGGACTCCATTGCAAGAGATCTACGTTTCTGAATGACCTCTTCCGATTCTTTAGGGCCGGTTTCTGTACCACCCGTATAATAAGTGATGGTATCCACTGGTGCATTTGGATTTTCATCTTCTGTGTCACCAGTTTCATCAGACTTTGTGCGAGGCAGTCTATATTTCTCCATCACATCTTGTAAAATTTGAACATTCCAATCGATCACAAGTTTGTTTCCATTTTCCACAAACCAGGTTTGTTTCAAAGCGAATCGAATGTCCAAAAGTTTTTTGGGAGAAAAAAGTTTTCCATCTTTAGCCAATGCTTCCACCGAATCAAAGTAAGGTGGTGAACCAACCTCCCCTACCAATTGGTAAATGAAGGCCTCTGTTTCTTCCTGTTTCAAAACCTTTCGATGGATAGGAATTTGTTCCCCTTCTCCATTGGAAATATAAATCACAATGGGTTCTCTATGGTCAAGTGAGGGATAGGAATAAAGTTGGAAAGGAACAAGCAACCTAAATGGATTTTGTTCTGCTAAAATAAAAAAACTAAAAAAAATAAGGAGAGAAAACCAAGAGGCAAACAAAAAGATAAAATCGCGAGTGAGTTTGGTTTCTCCCGTTCCTATTTTGTAAAATCGAATGATGAGTATTTTGACGATTTCGCTGAGCTTACGAAGTTGTTCTTTAATCTTTTGAAGATGCGTATTCATGAATTCCTTTGATGACACTCCGGGCAATTTTCTTCTGGTAGGATTTATCCCGTAGTTTCCTACTTTCCTCAGGGTTTGTCAGATACCCCATTTCCACAAGTACTGCAGGCATAAGGCTTCCTCGCAAGACGGAAAAATCTGCCTTTTTCACTCCGCGAGAGGGGATGTCTGGGCCTAAACCCTTTTCATATTGTTCCGCCACAGCCGCCGCCAATTTCTTTGACCGCCTTTGGGTGACACTGGACAACATCTGGGATTGGATTTGGGAGACAACCGGGTTCTTATGTTTTCCCACATACCGATTTTCCAAAAGGGCTGTTTCACGAGCCGCCTCTGTACTTGGACTTTGGGACAGGTAATACACTTCAAAACCAGCAGCTTTATCGGAAAGGGAAGCATTACAATGAAAACTAATAAACACGACGTCCCTTGTATCATTCAACATTTGATTTGCTAGTTTCGACCGGTCTTCTAGTTCCACAAAACTATCATTCTTACGAATCATCTGCACCCGAATTTCCGGGTAGTATTTCCGTAAGTACAAATAAGTATAACGGGCCACACCAAGACTCACATCCTTTTCAAAATTACCGCTTGGATCGGAAGTCCCTGGATCCTTTCCTCCGTGGCCGGCATCAATCACGATGGCTTTCACATTGATGTTTCGTTTGGGAGTTGGTTCTTTGGGGATAAGAACCCAAAGTTCTGTTTCTTTGAACTGGTAACGAACATCATAAGAAATTAAGTTTAGTAGAACCGCTTCTACAAGATCTAAAGGAAGATATACATCTTCTTCCTTTTTTAAAATGGCTTTGGGGATTTTGTAAATTTTTCCATCCAGGGTATAAAAACTGGATCCTAAGCGAAATTGTAAATTGCCTTGAGGAGTATAAACCGATCCCACCCTTGTGAACTTTTTTAGTTTGGTGGAAAGTTCAGGCATAATCGATTTTAAATCCGAAAATGCCACGTAGTTCCCTTTCCCGTAGAGCGGAAGTTTGGCGACCTCTGCTCCAAGGATACTCGGGAAAAAACAAAAACTAAGGAGAACTAATCTTTTTTGAAGATAGAAAGAATTCGCTGCCAAATCGATTGTTTCTGTTTTTTAGATTTTTTCACTTCGTTGATATCGAAGAGATTCCGTCTTGGATCATTCTTTTGGTGGTGTTTTCCGGAATGATTCTTCCTATGTTGCCCTTTGCCCTTTCCCTCTTTGGAATGATGGCCATGTTTCATTTCATGGTGAGTCATTTTGGCCGGGTGTTTATGATCGCCTTCTCCATCATGTTGGTGCGGGTGAGACATCTTAGCAGGTGGATGGTGTTTCTCCCCTTTGCCTTTTCCACGTCCACGGTCTCCTGAACGGTTCTCATTGCGGTCACCTGACCGGTGTTCGCCGCCTCTATGTTCTCCCCCGCGCCTTGGTTTCCCACCACGACCGCCGCGTTCTCCCCGTTCCCGGTCTTGGTATTTTTTTTCACCAGGAATGGATTCATCGGCAAATACAGGAGTAAACTCTCCCTTCGGAAATTCCAAATACTCTTCTCGGATTTCTCCCATGGGAATTTTGGAATTTAGGTAACGTTCAATTCGTTCCAGTTCGGTATAATCTGTCTCAGAACACAATCCAATGGACATTCCCTTTCTTCCCGCACGGGCAGTACGTCCAATTCGGTGCACATAGTTTTCTGCATCTTGCGGTAGGTCATAATTATAAACCACATCAATATTTTCAATATCGATCCCACGAGAAGCAACATCCGTTGCAATTAGGTATTTATACTTTCCTTCTTTAAAATCCCGAAGAAGTCGAATTCGTTTTTTTTGATCGAGTTCGGAAGAAAGTCCTGTCGCCGTAATTCCAAACTTACGAAGGGTGGAGACAATTTTTGGGATATTCATTTTATAGTTAGTAAAAATGATTCCAAGACCTTCTATCTCATTGTGTAACAACGAGTTTACGAGGTAAGGAAGTTTTTCTTCCCGACCTAAATGGAGTAAAGACTGGTCAATCCGTTCTGTGATGACTTTCTCTGGATTGATATGTACTTCAATTGGATCGTTTAAGTATTTACTTGCAAGTCGAACCACTTCGTAACTGAGAGTAGCACTAAAAAGAAGCGACTGTTTTCTGTTTTTACATTTGTGAAAAATGTATTTGAGATCTTGGACAAATCCCATATCGAACATTCTGTCTGCTTCATCTAAAATCACAACTTTGATGTTTTCCAAAGAGAGGCCGTGGTTTTTGACAAAGTCAATGAGCCGTCCTGGGGTTGCCACAATGATACAAGCTTTGTTGCCTAATGCCTGTTCTTGGGACTTATAATCGGTCCCACCGATGATGGTTGCCACACCGAAGTCTGTGAACTCCAAAAGTTTTTTGGCTTCTTCTGCGATTTGTATGGTCAGTTCTCTTGTAGGAGCAAGGACGAGGGCATAAGGTAATGCCTCCTCTTCCTCCGCTGACAAAAGTCTGTGGAGAGTGGGAAGAAGGAAAGCCATAGTCTTTCCTGTTCCAGTTTGTGCAAGACCAGTGAGGTCGTTTCCTTCCATGGCGAAAGGAATGGACTTGGCTTGGATGGGTGTGAGCTCTGTGTAGCCGATTTTATCTAGGGCTTTTACAAGAGACTCATGAAAGGGTAATTCGTTAAATTTCATAATGGATTTCAGTGTTTTAATTTTCTGGCGATTAGTTCGATGGTATCACCATAGGCAAATTGGTTTGCATACAGTCGATACAGCCATTCAGGGAGTTTGCCTCGAGGCCCTAAGTCCCGGTAGGAGTGATACGACATAGGTCTAACATAGTTCACCTCGAAGCCAAGGATTGACAAGAGTTTTTTCAGGGAGTGAACAGAGTAGTCGAAAAAGTGGTCAGCGGGATGGGTCGAAAACCATTCCTTGGGATTGGTTTGGAAACTCGGACCAAAACTGGAGGGAACTGCTAGATACAGATGGCCGCCTGGCCGAATCCAAGCTGCGAGTCGTTTCCAAATCCCTTCAATTTCCTCAATGTGTTCGATGACAAAAAAGGCAGAGACCACATCAAACTCTTCTTTCCAATCCCCTTCTCCCACCGACAAAACCGAAGTTTTTTCTACATCGAGCCCGAGTGTGGATTTTGCATATTCCACTTCTTTAGGAGAAAGTTCGAGGCCTTTTGTTCGGTAGCCGACAATTCTTGCTTCATCCAAAAAAAATCCTGCCGCCGATCCAATTTCCAAAAGTGATTTTTTAGAATAGGAATTTGAATTGGAAGTAAAAGTGGAATTTCCTACCTCTCTCTGGCCTTCCGCCAAATTTTTTAAATTCCCTAACCTACGTTTTGCCATAACCCGAAGGTTTGGCTCATCCTCGTAATAAGATTTTTTGTATTGGGACTTGTATTCTTCCATAAAGTAACTGTCCCCATACTCTCTATGTTTTGCAGGTAGATACCGAAGAACGCCTGTATGTTGGCATTCTTCATAATACTCTGGGAATTTTTTATGTGGGATAAATTCGAATAAACTCAAAAATACGTTCTCTTTTTGGATTCGAGAGATTTTTCATACTGAGCCCTTGCCGCCCTTTTGTTTTCATAGGCTTCCGTTAGGCTTGGGTTGAGATCAATCGCTGTTTGAAAGCTGGAAAGTGCCCGTTTAAATTCCCCATTTTTAAAATAACACACTCCCAAATAATTATGGGCCTTGGAAGAAACAGAGGGTGTGACATCAGAACGAGTGATGACAGTTAGTTCCTCAATCGCTTTTTCCCGGTCCACAAGAGAACCTGAATCAATGAGAATTTTGGAAAGGACAAGCCTTGATTCCATATCTTCTGGATCAATATGAGTGGCACGAAATGCTTCCTCTTTGGCTTTTTTTGATAACCCAGAGTTCCCACTATTTGCATAACTAAGTGCTAGTTTTCGATGTGCGAGTTTGATTTCTTTTGGATCTTTAGAATTTTCCAAAACATAAACTAACACCTTTTCTGCGGCTGGATAGTTTTTGGTTTGGATGTACACATCTGCCAGTTTTAATCTTGCTTCATAAAGTTCCGGTTTCCAAGCAATGGCTTCTTCGTATTCGGCGATGGCTTCTGAATAAAAACGGTTTTCTAAATAATAATCAGCAATGGCAAGTCGTGACTGTGTATGGTTCGGATCCAGGGCCTGCGATTTACGAAGGGACTCAATGGCCATCGTAGGTTTTCCCGCATGCAAATAGGTTAGTCCCAAGTTGTAATAGGCTGATTGGTTTTTCGGATTTAAGGACAGAGCCCCTTCGAAAGCAGTAATACTTTCCGAATACCGTTCCATCTCATCCAAAATGATTCCGAGGTTTACATAAGCAGTTTCCGAATACGTATCTCCCGGAGTGAGGCGAATGATCCGGCGAAACAAACTCTCTGCTTCTACCAGTTCCCCTTTTTTATAATAAAGTTCTGATAAAGCAAAAAGGGAATCCACGTCACTGGGTTTCAGTAACAAAGCTTTTTTTAAGGCAGTGATGGCCATATTGGTTTGGCCCATAGAAAGAAAGGCGTCTGCAATGTAACGATACACCTCTGGTTCATTCGCATTGGAATCGAGGGCTTTCTGGAAGTATTTGGCCGCTTCTTCTGGAACTTTCTTCTTTAAATACACCAAACCTAGATTATAGTATGACTTGGCATCGTTTGTTTTCAAACGAATCACTTCTCGAAAATAGAACTCGGCCCTGTCATAATCTTCTCTTTGGTAAAAGATAGTTCCAAGATGGCCATAAGACAAAACAGCGGTTTGGGAATTCGGAGCCGTTTGAATTACCTTTTGGAATTCGGAAATTGCTTCTGCGATATTTCCTTGTTTTAAATAACTAATGGCAAGGTTATAAGTCAGAGTGACATCTGTGGGGGCAAGAGACTGCCCTTCTTTGTAAGCTTCGATGGCACTAGCAGGATCTCCAATCTCTTGGAATAAATTCCCTTGTAATAAAGAAACTCGGTAATCATTTGGAGCAATTTCTTTGGCCCTTGCTGCAGCCCGTCTAGCTTCTTCAAATTTTCCCGCATGTTTGAATGCGAGAGATAAATTATAATAAGCAAAATAGTTTTTGGAATCGTATTGGATGGCTTTTTCCAATCGTTCAATGGCATTGATATAACGACCGGCTTCATCATACATCACACCAAGAACAGTGAGAGCAATGGATTTGTCTTCGTCTGATCCTGGTGAATTTAAAAATTCTTCACAAACATTTCCGACTCGGTTCACATAACGGTTGTGATATGCATTCAAACAGGCTGCGAGTTTCGGATTTACGGAATCATCAGGAAGATACGGTTTATCAACAAGTAGGTTCAGCGCCTTTTTGTCTGTCGGGAGATTTTTTAATGCTTTTGCGATCTCTTCCGGGTTTTGTTTTTTTTGTAAATACCACCAATACCCGGCAGTTAAAAATCCAAGAACAAGGGCAACTAGGAAAGACCAAAATAAAAAGGATAAAACAGGACGGCGCGCCGTTGTTTCCGATTCGTATGTGGTTTCTTTTTCTCGGCCCAGGTTCCGTAAGTATGGATCTTCCTGGTAATAACTTGGCTGAGAGGATTGTTCCTCAATACGAAACCGGTTTTTTTGGATGGGATCCATTTTTTATCTTACTGGGGTTTGTTCGCTACGATCTCCTTCTTGTAGAAGGCATCAAGTAATCCGTTGATGAACTGTGCCGATTCGTCAGTTTCAAATTCTTTTGTGAGTTCGACCGCTTCATTGATGACAACGGGGGCCGCAAGGAAAGGTTCCTTTTGCAAACTAAGAATTGACAAACGTAAAATACAACGGTTGACCACGGAAATACGCGAAAGTTCCCAATTCTCCGAATACTTCTTGATTAGAGTATCGATCGCTTTTCGATTTTCGACCACTCCTTTCACAAGAAAGACAGCATAATCCTTTTCTTCACGAGTGATTTTTTTGTCATACCAATCGAATTTCATGGCCCGGTTCGGGTCGGTTCCCACCAGGTCAATTTGGTAGAGGCACATTAAGGCGAGACTTCGCCCGCGGTGTCTAGAACTCATCCGATCTCTTTGAAAAGATTTGCCATTTCAATGGCTGTGGTGGCTGCCTCGTATCCTTTGTTTCCTGCTTTGGTTCCTGCCCTTTCAATGGCTTGTTCGATGGATTCTGTGGTGATGACCCCAAAAATCACAGGAACAGATCCATCCGCCACTGACCCTACTTTAGCGGCTTCCCCAGAAACCAAATCATAATGAGAAGTCGCCCCACGGATGACTGCACCCAAACAAACGATGGCAGAGAATTGGTATTTTTTAGATAATAAAACACGTTTTACGGTTTGAGGGAGTTCGAAGGCACCCGGAACATAAATGACTGTGACATCACTCTCCACAATCCCATGTTGTCTATAAGCATCTTTTGCCCCTTTGAGTAGAGACTCAGTGATGAATTCGTTGAACTTAGAAACGATGACACAATGTTTTTGTCCGTTTCCGATGCGTGTGCCTTCCAGTGTAGCTGTCATGTATCCAAAATCCTAGGGGGTGGTTATTTCGCAAGACGAATGACAAGGGTAATCTTTCCGTCTGGATTTTCTACCACTTCGAACCCATCTCGTTCGAGTGCTTTTTTGGCTCGGTAGATTGCCAGATTCACAACATTGGTTTTTTCATCCTGCAGTTTTTCTGATTCCCGGTTCATAGATCCCCTCTTATGGTTAAAGGTCGGATGAGATACTAGCCAATCTTAAATGCCAATGGCTTTACAAGGTAGAATTGTTTTCCTCTTATGTCATATAGGAAGAAAATGAAGAAAAAGAAATCCGTAAAGAAGGCCAAAAAAAGGAAGCCGGTAGTGTATACCGAGAGTGACTTTATTGTAAAACCTTCCTCTGTTCCCAATATTGGAATGGGACTATTCACCAAACAAACATTATATAAGGGAGATACCGTTGGTTATTACATGGGTAAAATCATTACCGATGAACAAGCGGAATCGAACAAATACGTAGACTCAAAATACCTACTTTGGATCTGTAAAGACTGGTGGATTTATGGGGAAGGACGCGAGTCGAATTACACCCGTTACATTAACCACTCTTCAAAACCCAATGCAGAACTCATCACATCTGTCAGATGGAAAACAGCTAGGTTTAAAGTATTAAAAACAATCCCAGAAGGATCAGAAATATTTTTTGATTATGGAAAGGACTACTGGGACAATGTGGACTTCAAACCGAAGTAAGAAGAATTGAATTTTAAAGGGCCAGAATCATCTGGCCTTAGACAAAAGTAAATTTTTTGGAAAAGATCTCCTAAAGGAGACCGTTATTTCCAAAAGAGGATTTCGTGGAGGTTTTGAGAGCATCAGAAGCTTCCAAAGCTTCCGTATACCGAATGACTGAATCATCCATACGAAACACTCCTTCTGTCGTTTCTCTATGCACAAACCGACAAACCAGTAAATTTGCAGCAAAAAAGAGAACCGCGAGAACCAAGGGAAAACGATACGAATTCGACATAAAACCCTCCGATTTAAGTAAAGCCTCTTACCCGGCTCTCTCCAGGCAAGAAATTTTTTAGAAGAATTCTAATAGAAATCTTCCACCCGAATGTCCGGGAACACATTGTTCTCTGATTCGGCCGCTAAAAGAATTCCCTCATCGACAGTCCCTGTGAGCATTTCCTCCAAAGTTAGAAAGAGATTGGTGTGCACATTGGTACGCCGAACAGCATAATCCACCATGGTTCCCGTTTTCATAATGAAGGCCCAGTCGCTACTTTGTAAGAGAAGGAGCTCCCTACCCATTTGTTTCAAAATTCGTTTTTGTAATTCGCTTCCATTGGACCCAAATTCATGGGCCCTCTGGTGCATTCGGATGCTAAGACCATGAATGAGCGGATAAATCCAATCGTTTGTGGGATTTAGCCAAACCTCTCCATATCCATTTTCTCCCCAACTGGACATTTTCATTTCCACTGACTGCACCCGAGGGAGGGCCCTTGCTGCTTCTAAGGGATGGGAAAGTTTGATGGTGTTTTGGTTGAAGTGGATTTTTTTAAATAGAAATTCGATAAACTGTGGGCCTTCATACCACCAGTGGCCATACAATTCCGCATCATAGGGAGAAACGATTACCGCTTGTTGTTTGTTAGTCTCAAACAATTCTTCCGCTTGCCGGATGCGGTTTCGTAAAAAATCTTCCGCATGGTTTCCGGCCGCTTCCATCGCCCAGTCCGGATGGTAATAGCCCTTGTCGGAAGTTTTGCCAGTGATCCGAAAGTATTTGATACCAGTATTGATCCTAACTCCATTGGAATCTAAATAAGGAGAAATTTCTTCCCAAGGAAGGTCGTGGCCAATGTCTCTATAGTATTCTCTGTACCGAAAATCTCCGGGATACCCATCAATGGAACTCCAGACTTGTTTGCTACTTTCAGGATCTCTCCCAAAAGCAAACACCCCATACCCTACTTCGACCGGGGCATAGACACCGAATTTTGGTCTGGGACTCGCATGTGTAACCCCATGGGTATCCACAAAAAAGTACCGAAACCCTTCTCGGTCTAACTCCTCTTCTAGTTTTTGAGTGTAACCACATTCCGAAAGCCAAATTCCTTTCGGGTCCCTTCCCCAAATGCGCCGGAAGGTCCTCCTTCCATTTTTCAATTGAGAACGAAAGATAGAAGGTTCCGAATCATAAAAAGGAAGGAAGGCATGAGTCGCAGGACTTGTCATGATTTCCAATTCCCCTGACTCCACAAAAGGCAAAAAACTTTTGGTTAAATCTCCCTTCGTTTCTTCAAAGATAGACTCTGTATCTAAAAAATGTTCTAAGTATCTTGTGGCGAGGTAATGCAGATGCGGGTCTTTGGCATTTCGTTTGGTTTCCTGTTTTGCCAGAGTGATTAAATTCTTTATGTACTTTCGAAATCCATTTTGTAAATAGGGATCTGTCAGCATAAGGGATAATGTGGGAGTGAAAGACATGGTGATCCGAAAGGGAACGGATTCTTTTTTTAGATTCCGAAAGACTCGGATGAGAGGGATATAGGTTTCTAGAATGGCTTCGTTTAACCAGTTTTCTTCGATAAAAGGAGTGGAGTAGCCAGGGTGTCTAACAAATGGTAGGTGAGCGTGTAATACGAAAACCAAATGCCCTTTTAAAAAATGGTTCATCACAAAAGTCCTTTGCCTGATCCCGATCCATTGGCAAAACCTGAATGTGGCTGGTTTTGGTCTCGGCTTTTTTCCATTTGTTCTTTAGAACGAGGGTTCACATAGAATTCAGAGGCGTCTCCATCTTTCACATAGTATTCATCACTGCCCACAGATTTGGCGACAAGTCCCATCGTAATCCATTGGGGGTGGATCCATTCCTTATCCAAACGAAAGGATTCGGTTCCGCCAGGGAGATCCTTTCCAGAAGAATGGAGAGTCGAAACTTCTTTTTTTTCGGAAGAAACAAGGATAGAAGTTTGGATCTCTCTGACAGGAAACATAAACTTTAAATAATAAGATTCTGTAAAGGGAGCGAGATCATAAATTTCGGTTCGTTCGCTTCCAAAGATATTTTTATATTCAACCTTCAAACGGAATCGAAATCCATCGGTAGTTGGAGAGTCCAAATCAACGAGCAGATTCTTTAAGGTTGTTTCAGAAAATTTCCAAAACACAAAGGCCTCTTTTGGTGTTCGCACAAGAACTCGAATGAGATCCTCACTAGGAAATTCAGGGTGTTTGGTAAACTTGGAATCGTTGTAAATGGATTTTAGCGCTGGTTCTTGCGAAGATATTTCCTTTTGTTTTGCTGTTTTTTTGGCAACTTTCTTCGCAGCAGTTTTTACTGACTTCTCATTGGCAGTGGCAACTGTGGTTTTCTTTTTTGGGGCAGATTTTTTCTTTGCACCATCTTTTTTTTCTTCATTTGCCATCCTCCAAGCTTAAAGACGAGAAACACTCACCTTCAATTCTTTTTTATTTGACGTTTGCTTTTTTTCCAAAATACAATCTATCCATACCAAATTGGGACAAACTATGAAAATCAATTATACCTGGAAACATTTAGACCGCTCCGAAGCGGCTGAAAAATACGCGGACGAAAAATTAGAACGAGTATCAAAATACGTTCAAAAAATCGTATCCTGTGAAGTATCATTTGAAGCCATTCATGGAGAAATCCACTCTAACATGAAGTTACATGCTGATGGTAACAATTTCAACGCTCACAACCAAGACAAAGATGTATATGTTTGTATCGATGGATTAGAAGATAAAATTCTATCCCAAACAAGCAAACACCACGATAAAAAAAGCCAACACTAATCTCTAGAATGATTCAGAAGTCGGAAGAAGCACTCACCTATCTTTCTAATGGTGAGTTTGAAACTGCAAAATCACTTTATTCCGTACTTCTGGACAGGGATCCACTTGATCTTGCTTCCATCAGCGGATTTTATATAGCCAGTTTTTGGGATCATAGACTTGATCTAATTCTAAAAACAAGGGAAGGTAAAGATAGAGGCAAACTCCTCCTTTCTCTCTTTGCCGATTTTGAATCCGAAATTCGAAAACGTGGGTATCATAACACTGACAGTTTTTTTGCCACCCAAGATTGTATTTTAAAAGAAGCACGTGACCATTTAAAACTAGCTTACCAGTGGGAAGGAGCCAATGCCCTCGACAAAGACTTGTTACGTGATCTTGCGGCCTGTCTCATCAAAATCAAAGACTATGGAATGGCACTCGAAGTCCTACTGTATGGTGGGAACAAACAATCTCCCGTCCTACTCTACTTTTTAGCAGAAACACAAGTCATGACAGGAAATGAAAGAGAAGGAATCGAAACCTATCGAAATGCCTTTTTAAATGACCCGCAACTTTTTCCTCATACCATCGTTCGTTGGCCGCCCCTCCTCACCCTCATCCAAAAGGCAAGTGAAATCACCACAAAAGAAGAAGAGATGAAGGAACTCGTTCCCGTCCTTGCTTGGCGCGAAGGTATTTTTCATCCTTATACGAAAAAGGACGAATCCACAATCCAAATTTGGTTTTCGGAATTAAAGAGACTGGCAGATAGTAAAGAAAGGAGTGGTGGGTCGTTTCGTTTAGAAGCAAGGATTGAACAATTTGCCCTTGCCATTTTGCATTCGGCTGACGACATCCGTTCTCGGGATGCCGTCCAATTTGCCAAAGGATTTGTTTAAAGATTTATCTTTCGATCGATTCGATAAGAAGTCTTAACTCATCAGCAGAAGATTCTCTTCCTGTTTTTTCATAATACAATTCCAGTTCACGAAGACCGTAAACAGAACCAGGAGCCGATCGCAAACGATCGAGTAACATGCGTTTTTGGTAGGATTCATTTAGATCGAGGCTAGTTGGTTCGTATTGGTAGTTGTTTTGTTCAATCACAACACCTGCCGTGTCATTCGTTCCCGCAAGAGTTGTTGGTTCTTGGGAATTACGAGTGGCAAGCACAAACACTAAACTAAGAGCCATCACAGCAGAAAAGGAATACTGAACGGTTCTGTTTTCTACAAGGTCTCGGAAAGTGAAGGAAATCTTTTGGTTGGGTTTGTCGATGGTGACGGATTCAAGAAGATTGAAAAGGCGGGTGTCGAAGTCTTTGGACATTCGCGGAAGGATGGTATCTTCCTTTTCCTTTACTCTTTGGAAAAGAGAACAAATCTTATTTTCCAAAACCACGTTGTCTGTCTCTTCAGGAAAGAGACCCGGATATTGTGAACGAAACCAATCTTTTAAACTCATAAACTTATTTTTCAAAGAACCCTTCTCCCTTTTCGTCTTTCTGGATGAGGTGCTTCAAAAACTCCTTGGCCTTGAAGAGACGACTCTTAACCGTACCTACATTACATTCCATGATCTCAGCAATTTCGTTATACGAAAGATTTTCGAAATAACGAAGTTCCAAAACCTGTTTGTAGGAATCTTCTAAGAGTGCAATCTTATCCATTAGATAACGAGACTCTTCAGAAAGTTCCAATTTTTTTTCATATCCGACACGAGAATCCACAAATTGGTTATCTCCCGAGTCATCCATGGGTTTTTCCCTACCTCTTTTCTTCTTAGCAAGTAAATCCTTGGACTTATTCACCACGATTCGGTAGAGCCAGGTATAAACTCCGGCCTCGGCTCGAAAGTTTTGGATGGATTTATAACCAGAAATGAGAGCGTCTTGGACAATATCCTCCGCATCGTCTCCATCTTTTACCATGGAAACCGCTTTGCGGAACAATCGTTCCCGAAATGGGGACACTAAGGTCATGTAGGCAGTCGGATCCCCTGCTTTGATCTTTTGGAGTAGGATTTTTTCCTTCTCCCGCAGGGTCATATTTTTGCCTTCTAGGGGGCGTTGCGGCATGAAGCCCAGGATTTCGAATCCGAGAATTCTATCAATGTTTTTCGGTTTTCCGTGGAGCCGTCTAGATCCTGTGAAACATAGTTTCTAGATCTTTTCTCGTGAGTTTGATCAGTGTCGGCCGACCGTGGGGACAAAGGGACGGGTTTTCACAGTAGGACAATCTTTGTAACAATTCCCCAATGATGGGATCCGAGACCTGGTCTCCCTTTTTTATGGCCGACCGACAAGCCACACATTTGGCCATTTCATCATAGAGTTCTTTGTCTTCGGGGTCTTTTTGTTTGAACCTTTCCCATAAATCCAAGATGGTTTCTGTTTCTTTACCCGGATCAATATAAGAAGGCACTTCCCGGATGAGAATGGTTCCTCCCGAAAATGGTTCGAGAGTGATCCCGAGTTCGGAAAACCTATGTTTCTCTTCTAACATTTCTTCGGCTTCTTCTTTCGTGAGTTCCAAACGAATGGGTGTGAGTAGACTTTGGGATTTATAGGCTTTGGATTTTAAGTCACGCAATACTTCTTCGTAACGAATCCTTTCGTGGGCCGTATGTTGGTCGATGATGTAAAGACCGTCCTCTGCTTCAGCGAGAATAAATGTCTCAAACAATACCCCGTAATGTTTTTTCGGAACAAACAAATTGTGTTTGGTGAGATTTTCTCCTAACAAATGCAAGTTGGTTCCTGCACCAATTCCTTCCAAAGAAAACCCTTGTCTTCCTTCAATGGAACTGGGACCAATGAGTGTTTCACCCTCTGTTTGGAGATTCCCAAACATCCCTTGTCCAACACCAAACCCAAATCCAGGGCCTCCGAATCCAGATCCAAAAGAAGATTCTCCTCCCCGATTTTCATAAGGGATGGGCATAGAAAGCCTACGACGCATTTCTAAAAATTCCACAGGGGTGGAAGTTCGTAAAACTTCTGTAATCCCTTGGAAAAGAATTCCAGTAATTGTCTCTTCTGATAAAAACCGAACTTCCTTTTTCTGTGGATGGACATTCACATCCACAAACTCACGAGGGAGATCAAAAAATAAATACGCATACGGAAAGGCACCACTGGGCAGAAGTTCCCCGTAACAACGTTTGAGAATTTGAGCCGAAAACTTTAATTCCACAGAACGGTTGTTCACAAAGAAAAACTGTCCGGCTCGAGAGGATTTATAAAAATCAGGATGAGAGATCCAACCACGAAGGGTCATTCCATTCCGGCTGGAATGGATGGGCAAAAGATGGTCACGTAAGTTTTCGCCGTAAACCGATAACACGCGTTCGAGGCCATCTTCGGGAACCACATTCAAAACTTCCTTTCCATTTTGCAAATACCGAAATCCAATACTCGGTTCGGAGACTGCCATGGTTTGGACTCGGGCCCTATTTTTTTTCTCTTCCCCTGTTTCTGTTTTTAGGAATTTCCGTCTAACGGGAGTATTATAAAATAAATCTTTGATTTCAATTTTAGTGCCCAGAAAAAAAGGGATCTCTTCTTCCGAAACAATTTTTCCTTCTTCGACTGTCACGCGGTAGGCGGTGCGATTTCCTTCTGTTCCCGATTCTAATACCATTCGAGAAACAGAGGCAATGGAAGCAAGGGCCTCTCCCCGAAACCCGAAAGTGAATAGATGTTCTAAGTCATGGAAGTCTTGGATTTTAGAAGTGGCATAACGTTTGATGGCAAGAGGCAAATCCTCTTTTTGGATCCCATGTCCATTGTCGGAGATCAGGATCCTACCGAACCCAGCGGAATCGGTAGCAATTTCAATTTTGGTCGCGCCTGCATCGATGGAATTTTCGATGAGTTCTTTCAGAATGGAATGTGTGGATTCAATTACCTCTCCGGCGGCAATTTGGTTGATTAAGTCCGCCGAAAGTGAATGAATGATGCCCATAGGACAATCATGAGATAGGGAACCTCCCTATCCAGAAAAATTTAGAGTGAATTACAGTCCGCGCAGGTGCCAGAAACCACAACGTCCACGTGTTTCACTTGGAATCCGAGTCCTTGTAAATCCGTTTCGTCGCTGAGTTTTAAAGGAGCTACATCCAATACCTTTCCACACTCATGACAAAGCAGGTGGGAATGGTCGTCCAAAAAGGCATCGTAACGAACGGAATCGGATTCGATATTCAGTTTGTTGACCATCTTGTTTTCAACCAAGTACTCCAAAGAATTGTAGACGGTGGCAAAACTAATTTTGTCAGCTTTCCCTCTTACGGATTCAAAAACCATCTTTGCAGTGGGGTGGTCCTTTCTTTCTCTTAGGTCATTAAAAATAAGTTCTCTATGTTTTGTGAGTGCTTTCATACCATTGCCTTACCCCTAAATCATTCGCAAATTATCAAAGGGTCAAATGGAATTTGGTTTTTAGAATCCTTCCAGAAATTGATATTTGTCAATACCGAGGTTTTATGCCAGCATCCATCGACCAATTTAAAACTTCACTTTCGCTTTGGGCGAGTGGAGTTTGTGTGATTACTTATGAATCCAAAGAAAAAAAAGGCGGAATCACTGTTTCTAGTTTTTCTTCTGTTTCCTTAGAACCGCCGTTAGTTTTATTCTGTTTGGCCAAGAATTCCAGCGCGAAAGAACCCATCGAAAAAGCGGGAAACTTCGTCGTGAATATTCTTTCTTCAGAACAAAAACAAATTTCCGCTGATTTTGCTTCTGGTTCCCTGGACAAAGCGGTAGTTTTGGAAGGACTGAAACCAGGAACTCTTTCCACCGGAGCCCCGGTTTTACCGGATTCGTTGGCCTCACTCGACTGTACAGTGAACCAAACCATCGATGCCGGGGACCATTGGATCCTCATAGGTCTTGTGGAAGCAGTGGCAACGAAAGAAGGTTCTCCCCTCCTCTACTTCAATCGCAATTATAGGGAACTCGTTTAAGGAATCAGTATGGAAAAAGAGAAAGTTAGTCTGGAAGATGCAAAAGAACACGGACTTACAGAAACTGAATTTGTAGAGATCCAAAAGATCTTAGGAAGAATGCCCAACTCTACGGAACTGGGAATTTTCTCCGCCATGTGGTCGGAACACTGCTCTTATAAAAATTCAATTTTAAAATTAAAAACACTTCCGACAAAGTCAGACAAACTTCTAGCGCAAGCTGGAGAAGAAAATGCGGGAGCCATGGACATCGGGGATGGACTTGCCGTTGTCTTCAAAATCGAAAGTCACAACCATCCAACTGCCGTAGAACCATACCAAGGTGCGGCAACTGGTGTTGGTGGGATCATGAGAGATATTTTCACTATGGGTGCAAGACCCATCACTTCTCTCAACTCACTCAGGTTTGGTGATCCAAAAGAGGCGCGTAATAAATACTTACTCACCCGTGCTGTAAAAGGAATTGGTGACTATGGCAACTCTCTTGGGATTGCAGTTGGTGGTGGAGAATTATTCATCCATCCAACATTCACTAAAAATCCTCTTGTGAATGCAATGACAGTGGGAATTGCTCGTCACGACCAAATGGCTTCTGCTTCTACCAAAGGAAAAGTAGGCTTCAAAGTGTACATCGTGGGTGCCACAACGGGACGCGATGGAATCCATGGTGCCAGTTTTGCCTCCAAAGACCTAACTAAAGAATCCGAAGAAAAAAGATCCGCCGTCCAAGTGGGTGATCCCTTTATGGAAAAACTTCTCATGGAAGCATCCCTCGAAGCCATCCAAAAGAATCTCCTTGTGGGAATCCAAGACATGGGTGCGGCTGGAATTTCTTGTGCTACCTCTGAAATGAGTGCCAAAGGAAAAACCGGAATGGATGTGGATTTAGACAAAGTCCCTCTCCGAGAGTCGGATATGAACGCTTATGAAATTATGTTATCCGAATCCCAAGAACGAATGTTAGTCATTCCAGAAACGGGAAAGGAAGAAGAACTGGTTTCTATCTTTCATAAATGGGGACTGAATGCCGTAGAGATTGGAACAGTTACCGGTGATGGAATCCTTCGGATTCGAAAAAATGGAACACTCAAAGCAGAAATCCCAGCAGACTCACTGGTTCTTGGTGGTGGTGCTCCTCGGTATGTGAGAGAAGAAAAAAGACCGGCTTACCTCGATGAGGTGACAAAGTTTGATCCAACAAAAATCAATGATTTATCGAAAGATACAGTTTCCCAAACTCTAAACACCCTTCTTTCATCCTTAAATATCAGTTCCAGACGACCTCTCTATGAGCAGTATGATACAGAAGTGGGACTTGTAAAAGTGGTAGAACCTGGGGAAGATGGTGGGCTTGTGCGGATTCCCGGAACCAAAAAAGGAATTGCTGTGGCAACAGACTGTAACTCACGTTATACGTATCTTAACCCATACGAAGGGGCACAAATTGCCGTTTGTGAATCGGCAAGAAACGTGGCATCCACGGGTGCAGAACCTTACGGAGTCACAAACAACCTAAATTTTGGAAATCCTTACATCCCTGAAAACTATTATATCTTTAGTGAATGTGTGAGAGGACTTGGGGATGCTTGTCGTTTCCTTGGACTTCCTGTAACTGGTGGAAACGTATCTTTCTACAATGAATCACCAGAGGGCCCTGTGTTCCCAACACCTACCATTGGTATGGTGGGAGTGATCGATGATGTAGCAAAAGGACTTCATACCTACCCTCGCACCGAGGAAGAAGTAGTGTATGCTCTTGTGGGAGAATTCCAACCCACAATCTCCGCTTCCGAATACCTTTACCGGTTTCATGGCCTTGACACAGGAAAAATTCCAACCATTTCTCTGACCAAGGAAAAAGCGGCCATTGACACACTCATCTCTTGCCGAAAAGATGGACTTCTCACTTCCGCCAAAGACCTGTCACTCGGTGGCCTTCTTGTCGCACTGGCAAAAATTGTGATTTCTGGTGACAAAGGTTTGGAAGTAAACCTAGAAGGATTACAAAAAAGTTTTTCACGCCTCGACGAACTTTGTTTTGGTGAAACAGGAGCCTCCTTTGTGATTAGTTTCCTTGCGAAAGACGAAGGAAAAGTCAAAGAAAAATACACCAAAGCAGGACTTGGTTTTACAACTCTTGGCAAATCCAATTCTAAATCTGCTCTTTCTGTCAAAGGAAATGGATTCCAATGGGAATGGACGGCCAAGTCCTTAGAAACAGAATTTGAATCTGGACTTAAGAGTTATTTCGAATAGACAAATCTAAATTTTCTTAAAGGATAGGCCGAATGCGCCTATCCTTCTATTCTTTTATTCTATTACTACTTTGTATCCAATGTACAAGTATCGCCAAACGACAAGAATATGAAGATTCCCTCCGTGCTTACAAAAAGGCCAATCTAGAAAAGGCAATTGATTTCCTTCCCACAGAAGAACGAAAGGGTTTTATTGGAATTTTAGAACGCGCCCACTTGGGTTTTTTAAAAGGTGAAACCAATTATAAAGCCTTAGAAAAACTGGCGGAAGAAAGTAAGGAACGCCTTCGTTTCAGTGCCTCAAGATCCTTAAAATCTTTTTTTTATATGGAAACAGAGGAAGGATACTATGCCTCGGAAGCAGAAATCATCTACCTCCACATCCTCCTTGGATTGTATTATGTAAGGGCGGGTGAATACGAAAAAGGAAAAATACAAGCGCGTTATGCAGGGAACTTACTCAGTGGGGAATGGAGTGCGGAAGGCCAATTTGATGATCCCACCTTACGTCTATTACTTGCTTCCCTTTGGCTCTCCACGGGTTCCATTGAAGAAGCGAAAGTTGATTTTAGAAAAGCAAATCAATTAAAACCCCAATCCGGAGTCCTTCGCACAATGGCAAATGAAAGGTTTTCGGAAAAGGAAGAGTTCATTTTGATTTTTGGTGGCCCTGGTGCCGAACCGGAAATGGATCCTTCGGTGAATTTAAACTTCATCCGGGGCTTACGAAATCTAAAATTCCGCCAAACAGGAAAACAAAGTGCACTGACGATTGTGGATGGTGGAAATAAAACCCCACTTGTTTTAGAAAAAGATACCCTAAGGTGGTACGAACGCCACCTAACTCGCGATAACGAAATTTCAGAACTCATCCAGGACTCTAAGTACTTTCAATTAGTTTCTGCCAGTGCCTTAAAGGAAGGAACCAAAGGCACTGTTAAAATTACTGGAGCTGTTCTGGCAAGTGCGACCATCGTCGCCCTGGGTGCCGGTCTTGTTTATTTAGGGGCCGAAGCAAACTCTGGTGACTTAACTGCCCTAGGAGTCATCATCATTGTCTCTGGTTTCAAACTAGGGGCTGATTGGGTCGCAACTTCCTACGATGATGCGAGAAGGAATATGAGAAAAGATTTGGATATCTCCGACGAATATCGTTATGTCAGGTTTTTTCCCGAATATGTTTGGATGGGAAAATCAAAATCGGTCCTCGTCTCTCCCAAACTCCAAATGCATCCAGATACCTTACCTTATACCTTAAGTCCCCCAATGGGAAAAGTCAAAGTTCGATTTGGTTTTTTCCCAGACAATCAAAGGCCATAACCTTCGACACGACTTGTTTTTAAAAAATTGGTTTGTTCCGACCAAACAATTTGATTGGTTTCCAAACTCACAAGAAAAAGTGTCACCGTGATGTATTGGATCCGAGATCCGGATTCATAATTCACAACTTCATTGATTTCACCTTTGATTTTATGCGAAGGTGATTTAAACTTTCCCACCGCCAAACGTGACTCAGCCGAAACCATTCCCGTTTTCCCAAATGCCATCTCTGCACTTGCCTCTTCACGGATGGAAGTGTCCACAAACGGAACCTTATCTTTTGTGAGTTGGTTTAGAATTTCGTTACTAATAAGTTTTGTATCAATATGTTCAGAGGTAGAATTTTGAATTGCCTTCCATTCTAAATAACCAGTCTTCAATTCAGACTTATAATATGTAGATAAGGAATGGCTCATACTGCGAGCAGTTTCTTTGACTTCCAAAACTCCCCATTGTTTGGTGGCCTTGGCTTTGTCTATTTTTTGGTAGGAAACAGAAGAGCAGCTAACAAATAAAAATGGAAATAGAAGCGAGAGGAATAAATTGCGCATTGAGGAGAGTTTGGTGGGATTCGGTAGTTTGGCAAGAAAGAATGTGTGAATATAGTATCCCCGCCCAATCTGAGGGTGGGGAACTAGACCCGCCACCCAATGGTTGACACTTACCACGAATAGCGAAAACTTTCCACCTCTATCGACATCCCTCTATTTTTTTATATAAAAAAGTTCATATTATGGACTTAAGACCCAGTGTATGATTTCCTTTGGGGCGCCTCCACTCCGTTAGTGGAGGTGACTCTCATATATCATGGACCGGGCGTACTTCGGGGTGCGCCTTCGGCTCCCGTCCTCGGAGGCAAAAGCCTCCTCTGACCAAGCCCTCCGTATGCCCTGGCGCGGGGAAATCCATCGTAAATTCCATATTTGATCCTTTCTGACCTAAATATTGTCTTGAAACTTTCCTCTTGGTTACGAAACTTCTGGATTAAATTATGGGTAAATTTTTAATTCGTTTCAGCTTTCTTCTCATCCTCCTCGCCATTCTATTTGCGGGTTACACTTGGCTCACTCTTCAGTGGAGTTATTCCGAAGGAGATCGTGCTGGCTACATCCAAAAACTTTCCAAAAAGGGTTGGGTTTGCAAAACTTGGGAAGGGGAAATGGCCCTTGTCACTATGCCTGGAACTATGACCGAAAAATTCTACTTCAGCGTTCGGGACGAGGCGATCGCCGAACATTTAAACGAATCCATTGGCAAACGAGTGGTTTTGGAATACGAAGAACACATAGGAGTTCCTTTTAGCTGCTTTGCTGAAACCAGTTATTTTGTAACCGGTGTCAAAACCGTCCAAGAAGTTCCTCCCCTATAAGTCCGAAGTTCTGATTCATCGATTGGTTTTAGAAAATCACTGGATGAATCCTTTTTTACCTCGATAACTCTTTGACCGGAGGTAATCTCCGGCTTAGAAATTTCCCTTCTCCTAACCTTTCTGGAAGTGTTCATCCCCTCTCTTTAGTTCTTTTTCAAATAATTCACATCATTTTTCCCAATCGAAACAAACCACCGATCCTCAGTCTTGCCGCAAAAAGGTAAGTGACTTACTTTTTCCAGCAAATGAAAAACGAAACTTCCCGACAAATTACACTTTACATATTTTTACTATACATATAATTAGCATTAATGATTCTCGCTAAACCATCTCCAATTTCTACAGATGTCTATGAACCAATCAAAAACTGGAATCAGCGAGATATCGGTTTACTCACAGGGGAAAGAGGAATGTACAAGCTGGCTCATTATTGGCAGTATGCCATGGTTTGTTCTGGGTTTCAGGTTTTCAATCTAGACTGCGCCATTCGATTCAACCCCTTCACCATTGCCGAAGAAACGAGAAAACAAAATTTACAACCAGAACCATTTTTAGAACAAATCAAAGTCCAAAGAGCCTTCACCCCTTATCAGATATTAGATGCACTAAAGATCATTCTAAATACAAAAGAAGAAAATACCATATACTTTCTTTTAGCTCCATGCAAACAATTTCTGGATGGAGATGTCAAAGAAGACGAAGGTTTGTTTTTATTAAACCGGATGTTAGAATTGATTGAAAAATTCCCCGGCGAAAATGTCCCACTACTCATCATCGAATCCTGGACTTATACACATAAAAATTTTCAAATCTTTTTTCCAAAACTACTACGGACTACCCAAAACCTATGGGAACTAAAAATGGAAGACGGTCTTTCTCGCATTCGTACAAGAAAAACTTCAATCACAGGACTTTAAAATGGGAAGAACCATTGCACCTTATTCTCGCCAAATGTTACAGATAGAGGGAAATCTATCAGACTTCCGCAGGTCCCTCAGAAGACAAGACCAAGAAATTTTTGATGATCTAATTAGAACCTCCAAATTACAAGTGCAAGCTGGTGTTATGGCATCGCTACCATATCCCATTGACTCAATGATTCTATCCATGCTCATCGAATTAAAAAAAGAAGTGAACGAAATCAAAAAAAACCTACAAAAAATTCCAGACAAATAAACCACAATACAACAAAAAATTATGGAAACTTTCAAAGGTTACTTGTTTGATATCTACCACTCCGAACAAAAAATCTACCTTTGGCTAAGGTCTGAGGAAGGAGAACTTCGATTATTTTCTGATAAGTTCTTTCCAACAATTTACATTGACGCACCCAAAAACATTCTTCAAAAACTAGTAAAACGATTTTATGAGTTAAACGCGTTAGCAGAAATCCCAACCTTCACTGAAAAACGTCTTTTCTACGAAAACAAAGAAATCTCAGTTTTAAAATTGGTAATTTCTAAACCACAACTCCTACCAAAAATCACAAACAAACTTTTTAATCTCTATGGAAAATACGATATCTATCATTCTGATATCGAAATCACTACGGGTTATATGGTAGAAAAAGATATCTACCCCCTAGCTTATTTAGAAATAAGTTACGAAACAAAAAATAACCAAAAGGAAATTAAAAATATTCAGTGTTTCACAAATATCCAAGACTTAGACTACGAAGTTCCAAACTTCAGGAGAGTCTCTCTCTACTTAGAAAAAAGCCAAAGGATCTCTTTACAATATAACACACTAATAGTTGAAACCAATTCCGACCGATATAAAATACCAACAAACAATCCTACGAATTTAATCCATAAACTAAATGAAATATTCAAAAAACATGATCCCGACATAGTTCTCACTTCTTACGGTGACCAAATTCTATTTCCCTATCTCTTCAAGGCTTCACAAGAAAATCATATACCAACAGAATTTGATAGAGACAAAACAAGCACAATCAGGCGTTCGATACAAACACAAGGAACCAGTTTCAATACTTATGGAACGATCGTATTTAGAGCACCTTCTTATCCACTGTTCGGTCGCTGGCATATAGACTCAAAAAACGGATTTGTTTATAAAGAAGCAGATCTTATGGGAATTATTGAACTTGCTCGTATCTCTCGTTTACCAATCCAAAAGATGGCAAGAGCATCAACAGGCAAAGCACTCACCTATATTGAAGTGGATGTAGCATTGAGAATGGATTACCTTGTTCCTTGGCAAAAAAGTGCATTAGAATCCCCAAAAACAGCACTGGATCTTCTAAATGCCGACAAAGGTGGGTTAGTTTTTCAAGCAAAGATTCAAAATGGATTTGTATTAGAAAATGTTGCTCAACTAGATTTTTCTCAAATGTATCCCAAAGTAATGGTAACACATAATATATCTCCAGAAACAATCAATTGTTTGTGTTGCAAAAATGATCCCAAAATAGAAATAGTGCCATCTCTAGGATATCGAATCTGTAACAAAAGAAGAGGTGTTGTTTCCGACGCACTTGCACATGTTATAGAACGTAGAGCTCATTATAAAAAACAATGTAAAGAACCAAATCAAATTAACAAAGATTACATAGAACAAAAACAATCCAGTTTAAAATGGATGTTGGTTACCTCTTTTGGATATTTAGGTTATCGAAATGCAAAATTTGGGAAACTAGAAAGCCATGAAGCAGTAACAGCTTTTGGAAGAGAAAAACTACTTATAGCAAAAGAAATTGCAGAAGACTATGGCTATAACCTAGTGCACGCAATTACCGATTGTATCTTCATTCAAAAAAAAGATAAATCACCAATTACAAAAGAAAACCTTCAAGAAATTTGCCAAACAATAAAACTAAAAACCAAAATAACGATGGATATAGAAGGTATCTTCTCCTGGTTATCTTTTCCACCATCCACTGAAGATGAAAAAATGCCAGTCGCCAACCGTTATATGGGAAGGTTCACTGATGGACATTTTAAAGGGAGGGGTATTGCCTTACGGAGAAAAGACTACCCTAATTACATAAAAACTGCACAACAAGAAATGATTCGGTGGATGTGTCAGTTTGAAACGACAGCTGATATGCTATCAAGAGAAGCTGAGATTTTAGAAATCTTCAAAAAATACGATGCCCCACTCTCAAAAGGTGATGTTTTCTGGAAAGACCTCCTCATACTAAGATCTACCTCGCACAATCCAGAAGATTATAGTGTAGACGCTCCAAGTGCCGTGGCAGTCAAAGACTTATTAGAAATGGGTATCCATGTCCAAGCAGGAGAAAAAATTCGTTACTTGGTAGTGAACAAAAAATCAGAAAGAAAAGGAGAACGATACAAAACAGAAGAAAGAATAGAAACTAAAAACTCGCAAAATCCACTAATCTACGATAAAACCTATTACCGAAAACGATTACTCGCCTCATTCAAAGAAATCTGGATAGGAATTTCCAGTTTCCAAAACTTTAATGACCTAATCAGCAACGAACAGCTATTACCATTCAAATTCCAGAAATAAAACAAAAAAGAAACAAAATTCATTACAATATGCAAATTTACTTTTATTGCATAATTTACAAAAAAATTACCTAAATAATGAATAAAAAATACCTGTTAGATGAGAATTTCCAGACCTTACTCAAAAAACGTTTGCACTAACCATATTACAAAAAAGACTCAGATTCGTTTTTCCTCCACTGGGACTCAGGGGGCGGAGCTATGCCCTAGCACAAACTAACCTCTCATCCACTTCCCAAGAAATCAAATAGAGCTACCAAAAGACTTATGTCTCATTAAAACAGAAGAGCGGCAAATATCACACCACCGCGTATGTTATACGAAATACAAAAACTAACAAAATATAGTAAATATAAAGAAAAGCAATTAACAACCAAGATAAACGAATTAACCGTAATTCAAATAGCCGCCAAATAATAAAGTAAAACGAAAGGAAATGCCATTATTCGGCAACTGTTGGCAAATACAACTAGAGCAATTAGGGTTCGTTATGCGAAATGTTTTAAAATTTTATTCTAAATACCTGAAACCTTATTATTTAAAATAATCGCTCAAGAATTATCATATGAAAAAAGTGTTTGACTTCGTTTATCAAATTACTATCAAAATTTATAGAGTATATTTTTAATGATCTTATCTAAAAGAATTTTTAACATAACATTCTTCGCCTTAACATTTATTACCTTATTTTCTCTTGGGTGCATTACTTGGAAAAGCAATACAATACCTTCATCAAAAGATATTGTATTGCCCACAAATAAACGATTTAAAATTGCAATTTCTTTCAATGGATGCTTTCCTGAAGATAAGATTTCATGCAATTCATATGAAAATTTCGAATTGCTGAAAAAGGAATTTTCAAAATCAGGAATTATAGATCAAGTTAACGGAAGTTTATTAGGGCTAATCACTTCAGATTACCATTTCGATCTTTACTGGGAAGAAGGATCAGAAGATAATCCTTTAGCTCTTTTATCTATTTATTCCTTAGGCGTTATTCCTTCATATAGCAAAAGCAATATTAAATTACTAGCGATCGTCAAAAAACCAAATGGGAACATCGTAAAAACTTTTGAATATGTTGAAACAAAAAAATCATTACTACATATCCTACTAATTTTTGCAATACCCTTCGTGGACTCTGTATCAAATCGAGAGATAAAAACTGATATTATGAAGTTACTTTTGAAAGATTTAGCAACTAATATATAGAAAAAAAACACTTCGCATAACTACGGCTTACCGCGGCGCTGCGGGATTCGCACAGCTCACCCTTGCTTGGTCTCCGACACATTCCCCTTCTGGCATTCGCTTGCAAAAGCAAGCTCTGTGCCAGTCCCTAACGTCTCATTCGAGACTCAGGGTCGGGAAACGTCGGCAAGCCTAGTTCGTTATACGCAACTCCTTGAAAATATTATATAATGAACAAAGAAATAGCTAGCTTTTTATCAAATTTAGGACAACTCCATTCAGCGGGAGCTGCCCTTTTAAGAAACGTCGACCCACTACTAGATTTTACTTTCTTTGTAATTTATTCTTATAATCTAGATAACGATTCAAATTACGGTATAATCGGAGACGATAAAGAATTTGAAAATAAAATGGAAAGTTTTCTAGATTTGGTTTTTGATTTATCAAATTACAACGAAATTATGAGTTCATATAATCACTTTATAGAACAATACAATTCAAAAGAACTTTACGAACTAATTGGATCTGACTATTTTCACAAAACAGAAAACTATTCTTTATTTTTTTTATACAAAATAAACAAAAAACAATTTTCTTACTATAAGAACATTGATTCCGTTTATTCAGAAGAAAAAAACATAATATATGCAATAATCTATAAATTTTTTTTAGAACTAACAAACCTAAGACTTGAAAATTTATTTAGAATAAACCAAAAAATCATGCTGCACGAATTTACAAAAGATCTAGCAAATGAAGCATCCAAATCATTTGTAATAAATCTAATTGGAAAACTTCAAGGTGTTTTTGATGAAAATAATTATGACTTATTACAGCCAATTATCGACATATGCAATGATTTAGATGCAATATCAGAACTTTTATACGAGAAAAATAATATCAGAGGAAATATTTCAATTTCTGCATCTTCATATCCAAAATTAAACAATATAGTCAAATTTGAAAAAGCTATTCCACTAAGTAATCACCGCTTAATTAGAAAGTTATTAGAAGGAACCTCAGAAAACATTGACTTAATTTTAGAATCAGGAAAAATTACAGGATATACGCTTTCAAATATAAACAACATATTTAAAGTAAATTTTATAAAACAAAATACTTGGAGATTTCAAGAAAGCAATCAAACAATAGCAGTTTTCAAATCGGGAAAAATCGATTTAAATAGCGAAAAAATTTCAGAAGAATACTTTATAAATGATTTAGCAAATAAAATAAAAATCTTTGGTAGTCAAAATTTCGGATTATTAAAAAAAATAGCATTAGATTTAATATCTTCAAAAAATGGAAGCATCCTAATAATTCACGAAAAAGGAAAAAACGAAGCTATGCGTTTAAAAAATGATAGTATTAACGTAGAACCTTTTGTACTAACTTCAGAACAAGCAATTAATCTCTCTAAAATAGATGGAGCAATAATTATAGATCCAAATTGCATTTGTTATGCATTTGGAGTTATTCTAGATGGCAATTCAATTGAAAAAAGCAATATCGAACGAGGCTCCAGATATAACTCATCTAAGAGATACATACACAATCGAAAAAAGGATGGCGAAAAACTTATAGCAATTATTACTTCAGATGATGGAAACTTCGATATTTTAGATTAACAAGGAGCAGCGTATAACAGCGGGGAAACGCTTCGCTGCGGCACTTACGGCCTTGCTCGGTCTACGACACATTGTCCTCCGTCACGCTTCTTGCTTTGCAAGAAGACGCGCCGACGCTAACGCCTCCTACGGAGGCTCAGCTACGGACAACGTCGTCTCCCCTAGTTCGTTATGCGCAAGGCTCTAAATATAAACATGAAACATAACTTTTTAAATACGATAGAAGGATTATCCAACGAAAACTTAATTACCGAGTCTTTAGCTTATATGTTAAGTCATCCAGAATTTTCTATTTACCAAAAACTTTTTTATTCGCATCTCTTCTCAATTTCCGAACATAAAGATACAGAAGAATGGGAATTTGAAATCTTAACTCAGGATTATAATCCTGAGCATGGAATACCTGATCTCGTCATTCAAAATAGTAATTCTATTATAATATTAGAAAACAAATTTTGGGCAGATTTTTCACAAAAAAATCAATATTGGCGCTATACGCAAATTCTATTAGAAAAAAATGATTTTGAAAAAAAATACTTAGTACTTCTATGTTTAAAAAATAAGCTCGGATACTTTAAACTAAAAATATACGAACAATTTAAACTTAAAGGTATTAAAATCTCTAATGAATCTGAATTAACGAAATACCTAAACAACTCCGGAATAGAACCAATATTTCTGATTTGGGAAGATATCATAAATCTTTTCATGTCAAAGAATCTACTTTCAGAATCAATTGAACAATTCATAAATACTCGCTTTATTAATTTAATCACAATCCAAAAGGAGGAATTAACTTTGCTAAATTCCAAAACAATCCCAAACTTATTAAATATAATTTGGAATACCGTCGACCAAATTAAAGGCATATTAAATAATGAAAAATTTAAAATTGGCAGAACTGGACAATCAAGACTATTTTATGGATACACAATCTATTATGACTGGGGTAATCTTTGGTTCGGTCAATATATTGATTCATGGAGAACTTACGATACTCCATTTGTAATTCAATTAAGAGAAAATTGGATATCCGAAGAACATATAAGAAAAAAAGCACCAGAATACCTGAGATCAATTGGTTTTATTGAAAACTCTGATTTAGGATTTCTTTTTCCATTTAACATTGAGAATTCATCCACAAACCTAGCTGAAGATATAGCACTTAAACTAATTGAAACATTGAGAATATTAGAAAAGGTAAATTTTGAAAATTCGCCCAGCGCATAACAGCGGGGAAACGCTGCGCTTCGGCACTCACGGCCTCGCTTGGCCTACGGCACATTCCCTTTCTGTCACTCGCTCGCATACGCAAGCTACGTGCCAGTCCCTAACGTCCCGTCCGGGACTCAGGGTCAGGGAACGTCGTCTCCCCTAGTTCGTTATGCGACATACATGAATAAAACTAAAATGGAACAATACTACTTTCAATTTTCTTACTTTGAAACATCTCCTACCTCTCTCACCTATCCAACTCTTGAATTTGTTGAATCTTGTGGATGTGAGGGCGAGGACTTATTAAAAAATGATTCTACAATTTTTGTAGATTCAAATTCATTAGGAAATTTCAAAAATGGAAAATTTGTCTTCAAACTGAAATTCCTAAAAATATTATCAAAAAATACGAAAAGATCAAATTCAAACATTAGAAAGAGTCTGTTGGATAAAATGGTATTAATTGCCATGAGCCCTGAAACGTCCAAAAACCATTTCTCCATTGATATTTTCATAAAAAATCTAGGCTATGCCGAAATTCAAAAAATATATATCTTAAATCAAAGCTTTACTTCGATTAGAAACAATTTAAGCATAGATAAACAAATCTATTTCAGAAATTGTAAGATAGAACACTTTGAGTCATATATGGAAAGTATAGAAAATAATTTATACTTTGAAAATTCCCAAATAGGCTACTTTAAACATTCAAATGAATCAAATAACCAAACTTTAAGATTAAAAAACTGTTCAATTGATTACCTAGATACTACCGCACAAAACATATTCTTGGAAAATATTTCCGGATTAAGCCTTTTTCTTTTTAAGGCAAAAAACATTTCAAATTTAACAATCCGAAATGTCTCCATCAAATTCACAAAAGAAAAAATTCTAAAATACCTTTATTTTGATTCATCATTAAGTCTAATAAGCAAAAAAATACCAAAAGAATATAACTTATTTGAAAAATTCTTATACTTCTATTTTAGAAAACCTGAACAATACATTCCAGGAGAAGTTCTCTTTCTGTTTCCAAATGAAACGAAACTATCATTTAAAAGTATCTTCAATAAATTTAAAAACAAAATAAGCTTCTTTAAACTAAGAATCTACGCAGAAGAAATTGGAGATGGAAAATATACATATCGAGAAGACCCGAAAATTGAAAAAAGCAGTTTAGGATTTGCCTACAATCAGTCAATATTAATTAAATCAATCAACGAAATTTCCTCAACATTAACAGACTATAAAATCAAAGAAAGTTTAATAAATTATCACCATTACTTTAGCTCTAGAAATAATTATTGGAGGCAGTTACTATATTTCCTACACGCCGGATATCGTCGATTCAAAAGACCTTTATTTTTTTTAATCATTTCCATAACCATAAATACTTTTTTAATAAATTTAATACGAAATGATTTCAGTGATGGGCTACATTCAATTTATTTCAATTTTAATATCATAAGTTATTTTGAAAAAGTATTTTTCAAAAACCTGAACTTCAACTACAATTTTCTTTTAAGATTAAATTCACTAATACTAGAATCTTTAAATTTTTATTTAATATTCTGTTTAACAATATACATCAAAGAACTAATCAGTTTCCCAAAGAAATACGAATAGAATGTACGTCGCATAACAGCGTCTACTCACTGCGCTTCGGCACTTACGGCCTCGCTTGGGCTGCGCCACATTTCCCTTCTGTCACTCGCTCGCATACGCAAGCTACGTGCCAGTCCCTAACGTCCCGTCCGGGACTCAGGGTCGGGAAACGTTGAGTAGACTAGTTCGTTATGCGCAATAACGCAAAAATGAACACTATTCATTGACATTCAGACAATTATAGCTCTTAAAGGAGTCAAACTAACGGGAATAATAAAATTCTTTTCAAAGAAGATAGAAGCAGGAAAGTAACAAAAGATGGCTATTCAAATCAAAGACACACCTACTCTTAAGGGTCATGATGCCGATTTCTTCTTTGAGTCCTTAGATAAGAATGAGACAAAGAAAGTAGAAAAACAAGAAGTTGTCAAAATTCAAGCAAGCTACAAAAAAATCTCTGATCTACTTGAAAAGTAAAACTTGATGGATTGGGAAAATATCCGTCTTTATCGACTTGATAGTAAAAACAATATCTTACCTTTTGATTGCGGTGACTCTGATCTTAACGAATTTCTATTAAATGACTCTCTAGTATATACTGAAAGTTTAATTGCCGTTACTTACATCTTTGAAAATTCAAAAAATCAGAATACAGTAGCATTCTTCAGTGTTATCAATGATAAAATCTCTGCCGAACAAACAAATAATTCCGGATGGAAAAAATTTAGAAAGTCTATACCTGAAAAGAAAAGATTTAAAAGTTATCCTGCAGTTAAAATAGGGAGATTAGGCGTTGCCATTCAATACCAAAATCAAGGTCTAGGATCAGATATTCTAAACTATATAAAGGGCCTATTTCTGGATTCTAATAAAACTGGCTGTCGATTTGTTACCGTAGATGCATATAATAACAAAGAGACACTTAGCTTTTATGAGAAAAATGGATTTGTTTACCTTACCCAGTCAGATACAAATGAAGATACAAGACTAATGTATTTTGACTTAATCACTCTCGTATAATGCGTTTCTGCGCATAACAGCGACTTACCGCTACGCTTCGGCACAAGGCCTCGCTCGGGCTACGCCAAATTGTCCTCCTGGCATTCGCCTTGCTTACGCAAGCTGCATGCCAGTCCCTAACGTCCCTTCAGGACTCAGGGTCGGACAACTTCGGTAAGTCTAGTTCGTTATGCGAAAGTTCGTAGATTATAAATGAAAAAATCCAAATACTTTCGGAATTTATAAAAAAAATAAATATAAAAAAAATATCTTCCATGTATCTCTCTTTTCAATTTTACTTAAATAAATGAAAAACATATAAATGAAATATCTTCAATTTTCTATTTCAAGAATATCTCCAGATAATCACAATATTTCAGTAACAAAAAGCATTCACGATCTATCTAAAATATAAACACTTTTATATAATCAATGGAATACAAACTTTTTAAAGAAATTATTTATACAATAAAGAATGAACTTAACTACTTAATTTTAAGTTTAGAAAAAGAAAATTATTCACAAATTTATCATTTTGCTAAAATCAAAAAATTCGAAAATGAATTTTATATACTCTGTTAGTTAACAGGTGAATTCGCATGCTGTAAAATTCTAGAAAAAAACTCTTTGCCTGCAGATTTCTTCGACAATGAAGAAATTTCTAAATTTATTAAGGAAAAATTTAACATTAAATTGCGAACAAAATTTGAATTGTTAGCACCTTATTCAGAGGCTATAAATTTGCCTAACTTACATTTTGATCTGGCTTACTGGAAACCTAGAAACCTAGGTGAAGCTTTATATAATTTTTTTGATTAATTAGAATAAATACGAACCTTCGCATAACAGCGACTAACCGCTTCACTTCGGGACTTGCGCCCTCGTTCGGTCTACGACACATAGGCTTTTGTCACTCCTCTTGCCTACGCAAGCGTCGTGCCAATCCCTAACGTCCCATCCGGGACTCAGGGCCAGCCTACGTCGGTTAGTCTAGTTCGTTATGCGTAATGGGTTAAATGTATGACTCAAGACATGGGTAACACTTTTGTAGCAAGACATAGGTAACACTTTCTGGTTTCTCATCTCTTTAGA
>NZ_RQFK01000034.1 GCF_004770765.1 Leptospira noumeaensis
AATTTCCCGCTCCTCCTAACGCCTTCTGCGAAGGCTCAGGGCGGGAAACTTCGTCTCCGCTAGTTCGTTATGCGACATCACAAAATAAATCCTAAGGAATAAAGAATGAAAAATTTTGGTTCAATTTGGAGAAAATGGGATTTACACCTACATTCACCTTCAACAGCACTTAACAATCAATTTACTGGAAAATCAGAAGATGAAAAATGGCAATTGTATTTAGAAAAACTTGAATCTCTTTCCGATATTTCAGTTTTAGGAATAACAGACTATTTTTCAGTTAAGGGTTACAAAAAACTTTTAGAATTCAAAAAACAAGGACGCATACCAAAGATAGATTTAATATTGCCAAACATTGAATTACGAATAATACCAGTCACTGAAATATCAAAATCAATTAATTTACACTTAATAATCTCACCAGATATAGTAGATCAATTGGATAGTTTACTTTTTGCAAATCTACAGTTTACATATGCGGGCAACAGTTACTTATGCACCGATTCAGAACTAATTAGATTCGGAAAGCAATTTATGAATAACCCTCAACTTGAAGATCATATCGCATACAATACAGGTATCGAACAATTCAAGACTGATATATATAAACTAAAAGAAATTATAAGTAAAAATGAAAGATTAGAAAATAACATATTAATAGGCCTTGCGAACAAGAGTACTGACGGGAATTCAGGTATTCGTGAATCTAGTATGAAAGCTACAAGAGAAGAGATTTATCGATTTTCCGATATAATTTTCTCTTCGAATGAAAAGGATAGAATATATTTTCTAGGGCAAGGGAAAGATAGTCCTGAAAAAATAATATCATTGTATGATTCTCTAAAACCTTGTATTCATGGAAGTGATGCCCATTCGTTAGATAAAGTTTGTTTACCAGACAAAAATAGATACACTTGGATAAAAGCTGACCCCTCCTTTGAAGGATTAAGACAAATTTGTTTCGAACCTGAAGGACGTGTTAAGATTCAAGAACTAAAACCGATTGACCCTCCCTTACGAATAAATTCTATCGAATTTGATTTTCCACAAGATAGTCTAATTGATGGAACCAAATTTTGTTACAGAGGGAAACATACAGTAACATTTAGTCCAAATTATACGTGCATTATTGGCGGACGCGGATCTGGAAAAAGTACATTAATTAACCTTATGCACAGAAAAATGAAAAAGAATGAAAATTCCTTCTTTAAGGAACACATATTAAGAGATAGTCAAAACAATCTTATTGATATCGAAAAATCTATTTTAACCGATACAAGTGCCGATGAAAAGTATATCGAATTTTTAAGTCAAAATGAAATAGAAGAATTTGCAAAAGATTATAAAAAATTAACCGAAGCAATTTTTAATAGAATAATAAAAAATGATGAGAATGATGAACTTTTAAATATTGAGACCACCCTAAACATAAACATTTCAAAATTGAATAGCGAAATTAAAAATCTATTTAGATTGTTACAGTTAAAAAAAGATTTAGAAATTACGAAAAAAGAATATGAATCAAACAGAAAAATTGTAGAATCACTTTCTTCAAAAGAATATCAGGACATATCAAATTCGATAATTTCTTCCGCAAATACTTATAACCAAAATCAACAATCAGCGAATATATTCGTAACACTTTTATCTGAAATTCAATCATTAGCTAATACCTACCGAGTCTTAGAAATAAATAATTATTTTGATAGTTTAACCGATAGTTTAGTAAAATCTTTACAGGAAATCACAGATAACATTGATCAAGTAGAACTTGACCAAGAATCAAAGAAAATAGGGATTTTGGAGAAAATTTTAGAATCAGAAAAAAGCAAATTAAACGAATATTTAAAAGACAAAGGATTAACTGACGAAAATCTTAAGGATATTTCCAATGCACAATTGAATGTTGGACGATTTGATTCATTGATTAAAAAACAAGAAGAGGAAATCGCAGATTTAGAATCAAAAAAGAATATTCTGGATCCGCAAGAACTAGTGAATTCTTCAGTAGAATATACGAGATTGTTAAACGAAAAAATTAAACCACTTAGCAACTTTTTAGAAAACCTAAAAACTACCCTCGTAAAGCCAATTTCGCTTAGTTTAGAATATGATTACGAAAGTTCAGAGGCTGGCCTATTCCTCGAATTCGAAGAATATTTTAAAAATGAAATTGAATCGAAAGGGGGAAACATGTCCCATATTCGAAACAACCTGAAAAAGGCTGACTTCCAAAACATTACTGACAGAAACAAACTAGTAAGTGAAATAACCCAAGGAAAACATATACTTAATAAAAATGAATCAATTCTAAGTGAAATTCTTACCATTGAGGAAAATTTTCTAGTATTTAAAACGCTTGTACATAAATATAATCATACACCAAATTCTTTTAAAAGAATCAATGTAATGTATGATAACAAAACATTGGAAAATTCATCCTTTGGGCAAAGATGTACAGCCGCACTAGTAATTTTATTATCTATTGGAAATAATCCAATTATTATTGATGAACCAGAAGCCCATTTAGATAGCCTCTTGATATCAAATTATTTAGTCGAAATAATCAAAAATACTAAAAAAAATCGGCAAATTATATTCTCTACACATAATGCAAACTTTGTAATTAACGGAGATTCAGATCTGATAAATATTCTTGAGGCTGACGAAGACAACAAGACAGTCATCAGTCCGACTACTATTGAACATAAAATTATGCGCGAAAAATTAGTTTCACTAGAAGGAGGCGAGTCGGCATTTTATGCAAGAGAAAAGAAATATGGAATTAAAAGTGTTTCTATGTGACGTCGCATAACAGCGGCTTATCGCTTCGCTGCGGGATTCACTACGTTCACCCTTGCTCGGTCTTCGACACATTGTCCTTCGTCACGCTTCTTGCAGTCGCAAGAAATCGTGCCGACGCTAACGCCTGAAGGCTCAGCTACGGACAACGTCGATAAGCCTAGTTCGTTATGCGAAATCAGAGAAACAATTAAAAACTGTTCAAAATTCCATTTTTAAAACACAAAGTAAATATGCGTTTTGAATGGGATCAAGAAAAAGAAAAAGTCAATATATCAAAACACCAACTCACCTTCTCAAAGGCTTCTTTAGTATTTGCTGACCCAAAAGCCATTTATTTGCCAGATCCAGACCATTCGGTTGGAGAAACTAGAGAAATTGCCCTCGGAAAAATTGAAAATATTACTATTGCAGTCGTAATTTTTGTTGATAGATCAAATAAGAGTGAAGAAATAATAAGAATAATCTCCGCTCGAAAAGCAACTATAAATGAAGAAGCTCAATACTATTCAGAAGAGATAAATTAACATGAGAGATGAATACGATTTTTCCAAAGGTAAAAGGGGACTCTTTTCTAGAGACTTGAAAGACCTACATTTTCCAGTTTACCTAGATCCAAAACTTGAAGAATATTATCAAAAAATAGCGACTAAAAAAAACATAGATCTAAATACTATTGTAAATACCATTTTAGAGAAAGAAATGGAACTTCATGATACTCTTTCTTAAAAAATAAGAAAAAATCTACGCAAATTCCAAAGGCTTTAAGCAAATTCTATTTCAAAAGAAATAAAAAATAAAGATATCAATAAATTAATTAAAAATAATTCTATAGATCTCTGACTTCGCATAACAGCGTCTTCCCGCTACGTTTCGGCACAAGGCCTCACTCGGCCTGCGGCAAATTCCCTTCCGGCACGCTTCTCGCTCCGCAAGAAGACGCGCCGACGCTAACGCCTCCTACGGAGGCTCAGCTACAGGGAACTTCGGGAAGACTAGTTCGTTATACGCAATTCATTTAAATCAACTCTTAAGAAGGAAAATATGAAAATATTTGAAGATACAGAATTTCAACATAAAAGTCCTAGTCAGATATTATCGACTGCAAACCAAATAAAAATGAAATTTGATAACAGAAAACTCGTATACTACAATCAAAGAAATGAACTTTCAAATCTAAAATATTGGATAGAATATAATGAAATATTAAATGAATGGGAAAAGGATTATAACAATTGGAATAAAAAATGGCCTCAAACAAGTCAAACACAGAATATTAATACATATAATGCTTACTTTATCGACGGGAATGAACTATTTGAGAAAATAGATACAAAATTCAACGAAATTTTTTCAAAATTTAATTTCGAAAAAACATATACCTCACAATCAACAGTAATTGATGGAATCAAAAATGATCTTGAATTAATCAAAGAGAGTTTTACGGATAAAGTAAACCAAGGCATTGAAAAAATATTAAACATAAAATCTGAACTTGAATTAGAGGGAGATTTTGGAAAAAGTATTTCTTCAAACAAAAAATCATCAATGATTGGAAAGTGGTTTTTCTTCACTTTATTTTTAGCAACTCTAATTGGATATGGTTTAACAATTTCACTGATTCAATTTCAAGATTACTTTAAAGCTTTGGATAATTTTGACAAGATCGCATTTAGAATATCTATATCCATACCATTTGCTTTAATAATTTACTTCTTTTGGACACAATATAAATTCTACAATATTTTATCGTTACGCTATAGCCATTTATCTAGTTTTATTGGTGGTGGAATTTCGCACTTAAATCAACTGTTAATTAATTACCCAAACCTCCAAGAACAAACAACATCTAAGATAACCAATTTATTTACAGATATATCAGATATCTTGAATCTTATAAATAAAACTAAATCTTCTCCCGTAGATATCAAAGATCTTTCAGAAGCACTTAACCGAATAGGTGAAATTACAAAAAACATCAATAAATGAACTGCGTATAACAGCACCTTCCCGCTACGCTTCGGCACAAGGCCTCGCTCGGCCTCCGGCAAATTGTCCTCCTGTCACTCGCTTGCATACGCAAGCTCCGTGCCAGTCCCTAACGTCCCATTCGGGACTCAGGGTCGGACAACTTCGGGAAGGCTAGTTCGTTATGCGCAAGAATCTTTAAATCATGAATTGGAAACCAAAAAATGAATTACTACGAATAATAAAAAAAATAAAACTTGAAGGAAAGTGCTTATCTATTAACTGCATTAATAAACCGATTAAGTCCCATGCAATTTCACAATCTTTACTTAAACTAATTTCGAAAAATGGGGAAGTAATCGTCTTTGAAAATAATTTCTTCAATGCTAGAAATCCAGAAGGTACAATAAAAGAAAAAAAGCGGGGAATTGCCAAAGCAACCACGTTCCCAGGTTTTTGTAGCTATCACGATAATTATATATTTGAAGAAATTGATAATCTCAATTTTGATCTATCAGGAAAACAGGCATTTTTGTATTTATTCAGATCATTATCCAAAGCAATAATCCAAAAAGAACAATCTATTACGCTTTTAAATGAGGCAAAAAGAATTGCCGAAAGTAACAATCTTAATTTGAAATTAAATAGTTTTGAATTAGGAATTCTAATAGGAATGATGAATTTAACCGAACATAAATTAAATCTTGATAGCTTATTATCAAATAATGATTTTAAAAGTATAAGATTTACTTTATTTCATATAGAAGGAATGCCAGATATACTATTCTCAGGAGCAACTTTTTTAGACTATGATTTTCAAGGAAACCAAATTCAGAATATTGCGAGAACCGACATTCTATTTGGGCTTCTTGCATTCTCGTCAGTTAAATTAGAGCACGGTTGGGGAATTCTTTTTGTATGGGACTCTAAAAGTGATTATGCATGTTTAGCTTTTTTTAATTCACTCAAGGAATATACAAAAGAATCGAAAGAAAATGCTAAATTATCTGAAGCTTTGGCAAGATTCATAATAACGAGATGTGATTGCACGGCAATAAATATAGACTTTTGGGAAAAACTAAACAATACCAAAAAGAAGGACATTCTATCCAACATCAACAATATAGTAAAGTATCCTTCCATCGAAACAAAAGATAATTTACTATTTGGGATCGAAAACATCTTTAACTTCAAGGTATCAAAGGTATCCGAAAACTACTAATTACCATAAAGATTCCAGCGCATAACAACGGCGAATCGCTTCGCTTCGGGACTTGCGCCCTCGCTCGGTCTGCGACACATAGGCTTCTGGCACTCCTCTTGCTTACGCAAGCGTCGTTCCAGTCCCTAACGTCCCGTTACCGGGACTCAGGGTCAGCCTACGTCGATTAGCCTAGTTCGTTATACGACATGTGGCAAAAATAATTGTAAACTTATAATTTGGGCAAAAGAAAATAAAAAAAGAATTGAATTTGTACCGTTATTCCGGCACACTTAAAAAGTGATAGAATTTACAGCTTATAAAGGCGAAAAATTCACTGTTGAGTGGTATTTTGATGAAAAAGAAAAATCTGATGTTCTAGATTATTTCAATGAACTTCCAGAAGATTTAAAAATTAAAACTTTGGCTTTGTTCAAAAGATTTGCTGACATTGGTGAAATCAAAGACAAAACTAAATTCAATTTTGAAGGAGACTCTCTTTTCGCTTTCAAACCAATTCCTCACAGGTTTCTTTGCTTTTTTGTAAAAGGGAAGAAAATAATCATTACTAACGCTTTTGTTAAAAAAACGGATAAGCTACCTAAAAACGAAAAAATTAGAGCTATTAAAAGAAGGGAAGATTATGAAACAAGAAGTAAAAAAGGCATCTACTACTAAATCTACATTTGATCGTTTAATGAAAGATAAATCCTTCAAAGCTAAATTTGAGAAGGAATATGATGCTCTAAATCTTTCTGAAACATTAATCGAACTTATGGAATCGCAAAAAGTATCCGTTAGAGAACTTTCAAAAAAAGCAAATGTATCAAGCACCGTAATTCAAGAAATTAGAAGTGGCAAACAAGATAATCCAACATTACTTGTCCTTTCTAAATTAATTCACACTTTAGGTGGTGAAATAGTAATTAAGAAAGGGAAGAAAACATTAGCTAGTGTATAAACCACACGTCGTATAACAGCGGCTACTCACTGCGCTTCGGCACTTCGGCCTCGCTTGGGCTGCGCCACATTTCCCTTCTGGCATTCGCCTTGCTTACGCAAGCTACATGCCAGTCCCTAACGTCCCGTCGGGACTCAGGGTCGGGAAACGTCGAGTAGCCTAGTTCGTTATACGCAAGAAATGAAACTAATTCCTAAAAAGAA
>NZ_RQFK01000035.1 GCF_004770765.1 Leptospira noumeaensis
TAAGCAAGAGGAGTGCCAAAAGCCTATGTGTCGCAGACCGAACGAGGGCGTAAGTCCCGAAGTGAAGCGGTTAGTTGCTGTTATGCGAAGGCGCTTTTTGTCACTATACATTAGTATTTCTAATTCCTGAAATATAAAATTGATCATCAATGATTGCAGTTGGATCAGTCCAGTTTAAAGTATACGGCATTGTTGTATAGATTATATCATTTTGTGATTCAGAATATCCTGCTAAATGAAAGGCTGATTGCAGAAATAGTTGAAAAGTACCTCTATCTACCGGAACTTGCTCTAAATCTGGCTTTTTTGCGGTAATACGAAGATCCTGATAGATCAAAACTCGTCTTATTACAAAAAGAACGATATCAACTACTTGAGTAAAAATTGAATCTTTACTATTTACATAATGTATATTATCGAGCAAAAAACAGGATCGAGACTCATACGTATATTTTGTTTCAATGAATGGTTTTCTGGTTTCAGAGGGATTTGAGCGCCAGCTAGTTTTCTCTTTAAAAATTGTTGTAAAAATACTATCTGAGAGGATCCTGCTATTGTTTTGGTTGTCTGAAACTATTATTCCTGTTTCATTAATTTTCGATAGATAAGATTCAACTAAATGGAAAAAAGATGTTATTGATTTTCCGATTTCCCTTTCTTTGAGATTTTTTTCTTCTGTTATTGTTTTATACTGATAACCAATTAGAACATTAATATTTAATTTTGTAATTAATTGGAAAACTTCTTCGAAAAAATTTTTTATTTGTTTTTTATCAAATGTAGCAAAATTCCCTTTTCTCGACCAAAGGTCAGTTGCGTGAATTTCTTGTGTTTTCCAATCAGTAATTCCAAAATGTTCAGCTATTAGATTTAAATAAAGACGTTCAAGATGAAAATATTTCACATCATTTAAGCATAGACCTCCATAAATAATATAAGGACCATCGATAAATTGGTTATTTTCTACCTTATAATTTATTCCTGTTTCATCTGTATAGATTAGTATCATATTATTGGCGCTTTCGCATAACGAACTAGTCTTGACGAAGTTTCCCGCCCTGAGCCTGCGTAGTAGGCGTTAGGGATAGCGGGAAATTTGCCGAAGGCCGAACGAGGGCCTGTCCCGAAGTGAAGCGTTAAGACGCTGTTAGTTGCAGTATGCC
>NZ_RQFK01000036.1 GCF_004770765.1 Leptospira noumeaensis
AAGCCAAGAAAGGTTACTAAAAAGCGTTACCCTTCTCATGCCGCTTAATCGTTACCTATCTCTTGAAGTCATACCTAAAATTATTTCAAAATACTGACAGTGTTTCCAAGTATTCACAAACAAATAATCTACTAAACTAAATACATGAAAAATCGATTAACTTTAGTATACATAGGATTTATAATTATAAATGCAATATGTATAAATTTATCCTCTAACAATCATCCACACAATCCGTTTCCAATTATTCAATTCATTACCACTATCATCTTTTCTGCACTTCACCCGTTATTCATAATTGGATTTTTTTTGAAGATTGAAAACATATGGATGTGGCTACCCTCTTTGGCTTTCTGGATAATAATAATTTCCTTTGTCCTTGATTCTAAATTCAATAAAAAAGAATTCTAAATTAACGTTGTCTAATAAATTCTGTACATTCATTAATAGAATAAAGACAAGAAATTACTCCTTGGTTCAAAAAGCACTACCAAGACTCCTTACAGAAGAAGAAACTACAATTATATTGTGGCTTTTAAAAAACAGCCCTAGCAATTTAACACATCACATAAATAATATAGCAAACATAATCGTTCAAGATAAATGTAAATGCGGCTGTGCTAGCATCGATTTTTTAAATAGAAAAGAATATAAAAAGAGCAATCTAACAATAATATCTGATTTTAAATGGAAAGATAATAAAAACAACTTATTCGGAATATTTCTATTTGAAGTAAATAGTAAACTAGCTGGCCTTGAAGTATACTCCATTGATGGTAATGCGGAAACTCCAAAAATTCTGCCGAACATTCAAAATTTACAAAGAAATGAAAATTAGATAAGTAGTTCTATTTAAATATTCAAAAGCAATCTCATATTTGAATTTGTATAATACCTAAAGCACTACGCATAACAGCGTCTACTCACTGCGCTTCGGCACTTACGGCCTCGCTTGGCCTGCGGCACATTTCCCTTCTGTCACTCGCTCGCATACGCAAGCTACGTGCCAGTCCCTAACGTCCCGTTGGGACTCAGGGGCGGGAAACGTCGAGTAGACTAGTTCGTTAGTTGCAATGTGCAGAATTTCGTTCTCGCCAGGTTCGTTTTTTCTCGCTTTTATCTATTAAGCAAAGATTGATACAAAAGATTAATTTGATCGGTCTTGTTTGTTTAAGATTTCTCAAAATTGATTTACTCTGCACTGTTTGTTGATGTTCTCTGGTGGACTTCCAGTTCTTTCTTATCAGAAATCATTTCTCGACGCGCACACTGCAACTAACAGCGTCTTAACGCTTCACTTCGGCACTCACGGCCTCGTTCGGCCTTCGGCAAATTTCCCGATCTCCCTAACGCCTACTACGCAGGCTCAGGGCGGGAAACTTCGTCA
>NZ_RQFK01000037.1 GCF_004770765.1 Leptospira noumeaensis
TAACGAACTAGGGGAGACGACGTTCCCTGACCCTGAGTCCCAACGGGACGTTAGGGACTGGCACGGAGTTTGCGGATGCAAACGAGTGACAGAAAGGGAATGTGGCGTAGCCCGAACGAGGCCGGCAGTGCCGAAGTGAAGCGTTTCCCCGCTGTTATATGCAGTTCGTAGGTATCAGCTTTTATTTTTGATTAATGTGCATTTGGCACAATCCGCCAATTAGAAATTTTTCATTAGTCTTTGAAATGTGAAAACAATATTTTTTATTATCAATTGTCTGATAACAATTTTCTTTATCACCCGATTCGATGTTAAGACTGGAAATAATTTGTTTAATTGAATTTTTGTTAGAATATGAAAAGTATGGGTAAGGGAGAATATCTGTGCCGCCACAGTAATTAGCCCAAAGAAATTCGCAAGTAGTCATTTTTTCAAATTCTGCTTCACTAAAGTTTGATTGTAAGTTTTGGAATTCTCTAATAAGTTCCTCTTTTTGTTCGAATCCGACTGAGGTGTCGATTCTTTTAACTTTACAGTCATTAACAAAAATTTCAAAATTTATTAATTCATCAAAAGAATATAATCCGATTTCATCATATTCTGGAAAATCTAATTTTAATTTCTCTAGAAATTTATTCCTTTTTGTAATTTCAGTCTCTTTGTAAATTAGATCGATAGGACTAATGTTTTTTTCTAGAGTAAATTGACTAAAAACAAAACCTTGGTTATCCTTCAATTTGCCAGATAGAACTTTAACTTTAATCCATTTGCCTATAAACTCATCTATTTTTGTTTTATCATTAGATTCGGAGACAATTTCAAGTTTGTTCCCTCCTTGCAAAAAGCCTAATGATTTTGATTTTTGATCGGGTTGAACCCTTAGATGAATATTTTTTCCTTTAACAAAGATGAAGTTATTTTGCTCTGAATTTTCTGTCTGATCTTTACAAAAATGCAGAAGTAAAATTAAGATTAATCCAAAGTATTTTGTTTTTTTCATATTATTTCCTACGAATTGCA
>NZ_RQFK01000038.1 GCF_004770765.1 Leptospira noumeaensis
AAAAAATCAAACGCCTTGGTTTTGCACCCATCACTTCCATGTATTTATACGGAGAATCAGACAATCCAATTTTGGGAAATATCCATCCAGAAGTACACGACTCCGATGGTTTACTGATTCAAAACAAATCAGGTGACTGGGAATGGAGACCTCTCATCAATCCAAAAAAAACTCAGCTAACAAGAATTCAACTAGACTCGCCGCAAGGTTATGGACTAATCCAAAGAGATCGTAAATTCAAAAGTTACCAAGACGAAAAACTCAAATATCACTTGAGACCCAGTGTATGGGTCGAACCAAAAGGTGACTGGGGGAAGGGAAATTTATACCTTTTAGAATTCACAACCAATTTAGATTCTGATGACAATGTCACTACGTTTTGGGAACCAGCCATCCCTCCCAATTTGAATGAAGGTTATGAGTTTTCATACACTCTCCATTATACAGAAAGATCACCCAAACACCACACTCTGGGAAAAGCATCCGCATTTTATAGGGGTATTGATCCAGTTTTTCCAAAGGAAAAAATGTTTACCATTTATTTCACTGGTGACTACTTAAAATCATTAGATAGAAAAACTGTTTTAAATGCAGTGATTCAAAATGATCAAATCTCCTCTGACGAAATCCGATATAAAATTGAAAAAATATCAGAACTCGACCAGTGGCGATTACAAATCTGGTATCCTAGTTCTGATGAAGAATCAAATTGGACTGTTTTCTTAGAAAATGAAAACCAACGAATAACTGAAACTTGGATTTATCGCGATGGACTATCCAAATAACATGGAATACCTTAAAGAGTTTAGCGAAAGACTTCGCTCCTACTTAATTCTAAGTGGGATTCATAATGAACTAATCATCGCAGAAGTATTAAATGATTTTTTTAAATCAACAGATCTTAGTTTTTCCTTTGAATCCGATTGGGAACTTTGGTTAAACAACATAGAAAACAAACAATTAATCAAAGTCCATTCCTTACTACTCCCCGATCGTTCTTGGCAGTTTGGATCAATGATCCCTCAATCTGCAGAGTGGAGAAGAGACACACAGCAAACAAAACAATCCATCGTTGGATCTTTAAAACCCTTATTCATCATCGCTTCTATCTTTCTCTGGAGTTTCCTCTATTACATTATTATATTTAGGTTGTTATGATCAAAATCCATCGTAGTCTATTTTTCCTTACATTCATCGCTCCTGTCATTTGGGGTTTTAGTTTATTCATTGATATCATCTCCTTTCGGGGAATCGAGATCACCGAATACTACCAATTCATAACTTTAATTTTTCTTTTGCCAATGTTGGCCTATGGAGCGACTACTTCTCTTTTCGGATTTTTACTAACACTCAAAAAAAACGGAGACCCACTCCTCAAAACAAAGCGAATTCCTATTGGAGAACTGGATTTACAATCTATCGCATCGATTCCAGTTGCTGTGGTAATGCCGGTTTACGAAGAAAATGAAATTTCCATATTCTCGCGAATCAAAGTTATCTCCGAATCAGCAGACCAAATCCACAAGTTACCCAAACTCGATTATTTTATCTTAAGTGATACAAGAACTCCGGAAAAATGGATCAAAGAAGAAGCCGCCTACACAGAATTATGCGGTTCAAAAAACAACTACCATAACTTCCACTACCGAAGGAGAAAAAGTAACCTCAACGGGAAAAGTGGGAACATTGCTGACTTCTGCAGAAGGTGGGGTAAAAAATACAAATATATGCTCATCCTGGATGCGGATAGTTTAGTTTCTGGAGAACTCATCCTCCAACTGATTGCCAACATGGAGAATCAACCCAAGGCAGGAATCATCCAATCCAGCACAAAGATCTTTAAATCCACTACCCTATTCCAAAAACTAACAGAATTTTCCTCCTATCTATTCAGCCCATTTTTTTTAAAAGGTGCGACCTTTTGGCAGATCAATTCATCCGGGTATTGGGGACACAATGCCATCCTCAGAGTGAAACCTTTTATGGAACATTGTGCCCTGCCCCACCTTCCGGAATACGGTGGCCTTGGTGGAAAAATTTTAAGTCACGATACGGTAGAAGCTGCTCTGATGCGAAAAGCTGGTTATGAAGTTTTATGTGCTTACGAGTTAGAAGGAAGTTATGAAGAGAATCCACCGAACATCATTGATGTTCTCAAACGAGACCAAAGATGGTGCCAAGGGAACCTCCAACATTTTTGGTTTTTATTTGGAAAAAAAATCCCTTTCATCAACCGAATTCATATCTTAAACGGAATTTTATCTTATCTCAATTCCCCCATTTGGATGTGTTATATACTTTTAAGTTTATGGAATTATTTAGAGGATAACAAATATCTCAACTACTCCATGTTACCCGAAGAATATGAATTCTTTAAATCACAAATTTATGATCCACTTTATATCAAATTACTCTATTTATCCTTAGTATTGTTATTTTTACCCAGGGTTCTTAGTTTTTTAAGCCTTCCCGTCATACAAATCTTAAAAAAATTTCCAGCTTTTCTTTTGGAAACCCTATTCTCAATCCTCATAGCTCCCATTTATATGATTTACCATAGTATTTTTGTCTTCTCTATTCTTTTCAACAAAAGGATCACCTGGGGTCCACAAAATAGAGATGCAGATTCAGGATATAGTCTCTCTTATATTTTTTCTTCCTTTTTCGGTGTGACCATTTTAGGTTTTGCCTCTGCTTATATTAGTTATGCACATTCCACAATGTTATTTGTTTTGACAATGCCCATTTGGATGGGATGGATTTTATCAATTCCACTGGTAGTGTTCACAGGTAAGGAACAAAAATGGTTAAACAAATTCCTAGATCCATCTTTTTGGAAACCAAATACAGCTCTAATCCATAAATTAGAAAAAGAACTCATTTCACATAAGAATAGTTATCTGGAAGGACGCGAATTGTTCTTTGCGCTAATCCATCCGATCTTTCGAAGCACACACAAACAACTCCAAGGGAATAAAAAATACCAATCCCAACTTCCAAAATCTACAGAAGAAAATTTAAAAATTTTATTAGAAGAAGGCCCCAAAGCCTTGGAAAAAAAATCGATTCTAAAGATTCTATCCAATCGGGAACTGCTAGATTCCTTCTATTGGAAATTCTGGACTTCTAGAAAAGAAAATTGGGCGAACGAATGGAAAACCATTTGGGAAGAAATCAACCCATCTTTTTTTCCATCAATCTCCAATAATAAGAAGAACGACTAAGATCCTCAATAAATCCGCAGTGCCCACCTCTAGACTCAATCACTACTTCTAAATAAGAAGAAGTGGGGATTTCTGCGAATTCTTTCCATGGAATTACAGGATCATCCATAGAAGTTAGGATGGTCGTTGGGATACGAATCGATTTAAAAAACAAATCATTCAAAGTATAAGAATCAAAATATTCATCCACAGAAGAAAAATGAGAAAACTCTCGCACCATTTTTTCTGTTAAGTGCATCACTGATTGGTAATTGTCCAAATCATGAAAGGAATAGAGATGAGGGAACAAATTTGCTTTTTTAACTAGAGAGGTTTTCCATGAATTCAAAAAATATTTCCTTAGAAAAGGATGTTCATCCATTTTGATGGTTGCCCTTTTCGGATCAAGTGCGGGACTAAAAGCAAAACAATGTTTTAAACCAGGAATTTGGTCTGCGGCTTTCACAAGAGAGTGCCTTCCTGCTATCCTGAGAACAAAATTCCCACCTAACGAAAACCCGGCTAAATACACTGGTAACTTAGAACCAGAAAGTTTCACAAGTTCTCTCACTGCTTCATAAGTTTCCAAAAGCAAACTACCGTTAAAGATTCCTTCATTTAGATGGTGAGTGTCCCCATGGTCTCGCAAATTTAACCGATAAACAGAATACCCTTTCTGCAAAAAATACCGCGAAGTCCTTACTATATAACTAGAATGAATACTTCCCTCCCACCCATGCACCAAAATTACAAGGCCTCTAGGATTTGGGATATCATGTAAACGTGCAAGTAATGTGGTTCCATCTTTGGCTTTGACCGATCTCCATTCCCCTGCGATGGAACGACCATAACGTTTATCTGATTTTGATTTAAAAGAAGCCATGAAGGATTGAACCATGGCACCAGATAGAATGGGGATTGGCTTAAAAAGACTCATAACAGTTCCTCCCAATTTCCATCCATTGGGAATAGTTTCAATAAATTATCAGAGAAACAGAAAAGGGATCAGGTTTCCGTTGACAAAGTTTTTGTTCCAGTCAAAATTCTTGTATGAAATATTTATATTTCCCGACACTCCTAACCCTCATCACCTGCCAAAGTTATATGCCTTGGAAATCAGAATGGAAAACAGTGAATGGAAACGAGGTATTTTATGCTGCCGTTTCTGCGAAAGCAAGCAACCAAGCCATAGAGTCAGGCAGTTTGGCCATGAGACGAACCACTTGTGTAAATGCCACAAACCTTCTCTCCACCTCTCCAAAACTAACCACAATTTTATTAGAACAAGAATCCATCCAACTCGATGAAGTGGAAATCAAAGATTTAGGAAGACTCATTGCTACTCATAAAATCAAACCCAAACAGGATTCTTGCCAATCGGAAGAGAGTGGCATGTTTTTCAGTAGTCCCGCTTGGGAAACCTGCCAATGCCTTTACGCCATCGAATACCCAGGCGGGAGAAAACAATTCCGCCAGGATATAACGCAGATTAAATGAAGAGCTAAACCCAATCCAACTGATCTCTCTTTGGACAAAATTCTCCACTCCTCCCTTAACCTGGGTTCGCCTTAAACCTCTCCCAATAAGAGAGTTGAGGCCCAGTTAAGGATTCAGGACCACAAAGCTCAGAAAGAAAAACCCTCGTAGACTTGGAGAAACGTTTTTCACCCCAAAGTAAAAATTCTTTCCAATCATCTCTTTCAATAGAAGAAGTTTTTTTATGTATACTAGGATGTATTTGGTATTTAGAAGAAGGCTCCTGATCCACCTCCAACCCAGACTTGGATCCAAACCCAAGAGAGACCTCCTTTTTGTTCCCCAAAAACAAACTTCGTTTTGGATCTCCATCCGACCCAGACTCTTCATTCAAATTTGGCACCAGAGGTTTTAAAAAACGTTTCCTTCCATCAAACCCGGTTTGTTTCAATAGACCCTTTTTCTTTAATTGAGATACAAGCCTAGAGATAGTATCTGGCTTCAAACGTAAGACCCGTCCAAAATATTCGTTCGAAGCAAAACATCCTCCCTTAGCATCCAAAGAAATAATCTCTGCATACAACCTTGTTTGGTTGGCACTGAGCCCCAAATCATCCATCCATTGGGCAACCCAAACGCCAGTTCTTTTTAGTTCTTTCATAAATCCCCTTGGCCCAACACAAACCTCCGGTTTCCAAGAAGTTCTTTCTTGGATTTGTAACAACAAGAAGAGAAACCTTCGGTGCCGTTACTATAAAATTTTGGAAGTTCTTCACGAACGTCCTTTGTTGGAATTCTTTTGAATTCCAGGTGATGTATATAAGCGGAATAAATTGTGGAAGACCGCTTTTGGGTATAGGAACACCTCCCCTACCCAAACTCTATAAACCCGAGATTCTATTTTTTGTCAAGCCCTAATGAGACATAATCCTAATCACAAAAAACCTGCGAAACAACCAAGCCTTTTGTGTGAGATAGGTTTCCCAACTAAAAAGTTTAAATTGTCTGATAGGGGAGTGGTCTGGGTTTAAATGAAGTGGAGGAAAGTCTCTCTGAACTGCTTCCACACAATCCAGAGAGTTTACATCACCCGGTTAAAGGGGTTACAAACAATCTACAACAATCCAGAAAATAGTACAAGAATTTTTTCTATTTTCATATAAATAAAAGCAAGGGGCGCATCGAATCCCTTCAAAATAAAAATCCTACGAAAAAACGACCAGGCTCTTCGCTGCAATCTTTCGTTATGACGAAAGGATTTCCGCTTCGATCCTTTGCGCTGGATTTTTCAACATAACCTAAAGACAAAAAACTCAAATCCGCCTCTAAGAAAAAGTACGCCAGCGTACTTTCAAAAAACATCTAAATTTTTGAATTTTTATTGCACCTACAAGAATCAGAAACAAACTTATTTTGCAATGAAGATCATTACTGTTGCCAATATCAAAGGCGGAACTTCCAAATCCACAACAGCCATCCATTTGGCTTTAGCTCTTTCCAAAAAAGGCTCTACTCTAGCCATAGACATGGATCCTCAAGCAGATCTTTCTGACTTTTTTTTCCCCGAAGAACCAGTAGAATTTTTTGATTCCGGCAACACCCTATCCGTATTAAACGCAGAAACAACTCTCGCCGAATCAGTAAAACCATCCAACAACATCGACGTACTACCATCCATCATCGAACTTTCCGACTTAAGTTACTTAGCATCCAAAGATTTTTCCATGATTCCTCGCCTAAAAAACATCTTACTCAAAGCTAAATACGATTACGTAATTATTGACACACCAGGTTCAGGTTCTTCAGAAAACATTGCGTCTTACCTACCTGCCTCAGTAATCCTTGTTCCTGTCACTCCATCAAAATGGGCAGTTCGAACAGTGGCCCAAGTTTTGAAAAAAGTCGAAGAAGCCGAAAGGTTTGATGAACAATCAAAGAAAAAATCCGTAATGATCCTCCCCTCTCAATGGGGAACTTCCCAAAAACAAATGGATCTTTTGGAAAAACTAAACACGATAAAATCTCTAAAAATTTTAGAACCAATCCCAAAAAACGAAAGTATTCGGGACCGTACAGAGACTGGCAAACCTCTACAAGAAGGAAGTGCTCCTTGGAAAGCTTTCGAAATCTTAGCGGAGAAATTAAAATAAGGTACGCCGGCGTACCTGAATACTTTATGAAAACAAAAACAAACTATAACCCAGCCGATATCCTCTCCAGAGCAAGCGCCCGAACCTCTTCTCTGAACCCATTCCTAAAAGAAGAGGCCACATCAAATCACAACGCAACAGAAATTCCCATAGACCAAGTCCTGACCGAAAACAACCCCAGAAAAACTTTCAACGAATCCACAATTAGAGAATTGGCAGAATCAATCTCCCAATACGGGCTTCTACAACCTATTGTTGTAAGAAAAAAATCGGGAAAGTATGAACTCATCAATGGGGAAAGAAGATTTCGTGCACACAAACTTCTCAAACGAAAAACAATTCTCGCCATTGTAAAAAATGTAGAACAAATCGACATTTCCAAACTACCCGAAATTAAATTAGTAGAAAATTTACAAAGAGAGGACCTCTCCGAATCGGATCTTGCATTGTCCTTACAAGAATTAAAAAATAGACACAAAGAAACAAACGAACAACTCGCGAAACGAATCAACAAATCTGCGCAGTGGGTAAAAACAAAGATCTCACATGCTGAAATTTTAAAAGAGTCCACTACAAATTTAAATACTGATAAAAACCACCCCATCTTTCAAATACCAACAAGTTTGTTTACGGAAATTGCCCCCTTAGATGTACAAAATAGAAAAAAAGCAATCGACTACCTCATCAAAGGACTCGAAAAAAAAGGAGACTTCCCTTCTCGAAACGATTTACGTGAATATGTTCGTCCCTTAAAACCAAACAAACCGAAACAAACAAAACCAAAACTAGGTAACTTAGAACTAAAGGATCTTAAAAACAAACTTCTAAAAATTAAGGAAAAAATTTCTTTTTTACAGAATGAAAAAGCCATTTTAGAGGAAACCATTCGTAAATATAAAAAATAATTCATCTATTGAGTTCAATATTCTTAGAACCAAAAACTTGGTCATTTTTCAGAGAAAGGTTAGAAAAAAACTTGTACTCTTTTCGAGGTAAAGGTAACCTGTTTCTAAATCCTTAACCGGGTTGAACAATAAAAGCCCTGGGAAGTGTGGTAGCGACCCGGGGCCATTTCCTCTAAAATCTCAATCCTAAAAACACAAACCCAATCCAGACTCTAATGAGACCTCCAGGGAATTATGTCTCATTTTTAGCTTGACGGAATTTTCCTTTTTGTACATATAGGGTACGTTCGGGTTACACAACCGGACACGGCTCTACCACATTGCCGTAATTGTTCAAACCGGAATTTATAAAAGTTCCGAAGGACGTTCATTAAGAACTTCCAAAATTTCTTTTCTCTGATTTGACCGAAGGTTTGTTTTTATAAAACAAAAAAAGAAGGTTATTCGGAGTAGGGAAGTTATGCACCAAAAGTGCATTGGCAAAAAACCACCAAACGCTCGTAGCCGGAGATGTGTTCGTTTGGCAGAAGGAACCTAAAATGAAAACAAATCGAACAGGAATTTGGATTCCCGTTTGGATTGAGAACCTGAACCTTTCTCATAGCCAAACCAAATTATATGCAGAAATTGTCTCCCTACACGACAAAGGCGGATGTTTTGCCTCGAATCGTTATTTCGCAGAAGTATTAGGGCTAAAAAATGATACAGTCTCAAGACTCATCGCCTCACTGAAAAAACTAGGCCTACTCGAACAAACTGGCTTCGATGGGAGAAGACGATTTTTAAAACCGATCTTTTTGAAGGCATCTGAAAAGAACGCATCTCCAAACACTGAATCCTTGGAAAAAAATCCAATGCAGAAATTGACTAAAAGGATGGAAATCACCCAAGTCTCCACTAGCAAAAAATCCAATGCAGGTTGGGATAAAAATGGAGCCTCCTTTAGTAGTACAATAGAGGTACAAAAAAGAGTACAAAAGAAAAGTTCGTGGGATGAATTTAAAAATTGGAGTGAAAAAACTTTATCTAAGTCCACATATTTTGAAATCGCTTGTTTACCTTCGCCGGAATCCTTACAAGGCAGTTTGATCTTGATTTGGAAACAATGGTTAGAAACAAAATCGCAACTTTCTCTAGGAAGAATTTCTGTTTCTTAATTAGTTAACCAAATTACAGTATGTTTTTTAGTTCTTAACTTTGTTTGATTAGGGTGGTTACGTTGAAAGTTTACAAACATATTAAAACAGGGAATTTTTATTTAAAACTGGATGAAGCCAAAAACTGTACCAATGCAAATGATGGCCAAAAAATGGTTTTTTACTGCGAATATGGGAAAGAAAATCCAATGAAGTTTGTGAGAGAAATCTCAGAATTTTTAGAGAAATTTGAGGAAGTGAAACTCTCTTAAATTGGATCGTTTTGATATTAAGGTTCAAGTTGCATAACGAAGCATCGTTTCTGCTAACTCAATTTGGCTTTGGTTCAATCGTTTGCCTTCGGAAAGTGGAAAATTGGTTTCTAAACTTAAATTACTAAATCCGTGTACGAGAGACCAAGACATGAGTGCAAAACTCCGGTGGTTTTCTTTTCTCTTTTTGGCTTTCAGGTAAAAACGACAACCATGTACGAGAACTGCATACGATCGCAATTTTGATTGTTTCAATTCTTTTGATTCTTTTTCTCGTTTTGTTTGGAACATCAGTTTATAATAATTTGGATTTTTAATCGCAAATTGGACATAAACTAATCCCAGTTTGACAAAATAACCATCTGGATCCTTGGTATTTTGTGGAACTTTTCTTTGTAAAGACCTAAGTCTATCAAACCCGATGGAAGCTAAAATTTCTAAAACCTCTTCTTTGTCCTGAAAATGTCTGTAAACTGCCGCATGGGAAACGCCAGAAAGAGTGGCAACCTCTCGTAAGGAAAAATCGGATGCACCTTTTTTCTGTAAAAGTTTGTGACAAGACCTAATGATTGAATTTTTTAAATCCCCGTGATGGTAAGAGGAGCGTTTCACAGTATAAATTTTTAAAATAAGTTACCATTGGCAACATTTTTATTGAAATAAAAACAAATAATGTTACTCTTGGTAACATATGGAGGTTGTTTTATGCAAACGCTCACAACCGAAGAAACTCAAAAAATCTTAGAAGAAATGACTGTAAATTTTAATCATGGCGGAAGAAAAATCACAGTTCCACCTCCCATCTTTGTAGCTATGAATGCGGAGATCATTTCCTACACAAAAGGGAAAAGTATTACTGTTTCATTTCCAGTTACGGAAGACCAAACAAATCCCATGGGAATGATGCAAGGTGGTGTGATTGCGGCAGCATTTGATAATGCTTTTGGGCCCTTAAGTTACCTTGTGGCAAAACGCCCAACAACGACAATCGATATGAATATCCAATACATTCGAGGAGTGGCAGTGGGGCAGAAGGTCATTGTGACTGCAACCGTGGAAGCAAAAGGATTTTCAACCATTCATATGGTAGGGGAGATGCGAACAGAAAAGGACAAACTATTGTCTACGGCGACAACGAATCTTTTGATTCTAAAAATTCCAAGTGGGGCAGGAGAATAAAGGGTTAGTTTTTGTAATCGTATCTTTCTAAAACCATTTCAATGATCGTCGGTGTACATGTCGTTGTATCATTGAAATGTTGGCTCATAATGACACCATGTAGAAATGTTTTAATAAGGATCATTTCCTTATCTGGTTCTTTAACTCCATAAGATCGGAATCTTTCTCGCATTGCCTCTTTGAAAGGGGCAAACCTTCTTTCCACGTTTTCTAACATCTTTTTCGAAAGAGAAACCGAACCCGGTTGGAAAAGGCAGACAGAAATCAAAACCATAGTTTTTCTTTCTTCTTTCGCAAATTGAATGGACCTGTTAAAAAATTCCCGGACATATTCTTTGGCAGAAAGGTTTGGTGGAATATTGTTATAAAACTTTTCTTGTTTGGCGAGGTGACTATCGATGATTTGTTCAAAAATTTGGTTTTTGCTTTTGAAATAATTATAAGCAAGGCCCTTGGAAATTTTGGCATGATTAGCAATCATTTCCATGGTGGTTTGAGAAAACCCATGTTTTGCGAACAAGGCGATTGCTGAGGATAGAATCCGTTCAATGGATTTTTCCCTTGCCTGTTGTTTTTTGTTCTCTGACTTTTGTGATGACTTTATGGGCACTGACCTTACCGTTCTGGTACTTTCGATTTTCGCAAACACTTTTTAGTCAAAAACCGAAGAGATAGGGGATTTGGAATTCACTTGGAAGCCTGGAGACTATCCAGTTTTTGGTCAGTATGAGCTCATTTGTATCAGTAACTGTACTAAAACCTGCCAATATCTATTTCAATGGAAACGTAACCAGTCGGACGATCCTCTTTGCAAACGGAGAGAAAAAAACCTTGGGAATTATGATGCCGGGTGAATATGAATTTGGAACCGACCAGAAAGAAATTATGGAAATCCAATCTGGCAAACTTTCCGTATTATTACCAGGATCCGAAACATGGCTTCAAATCGACGGTCAGTCTGAATTTGAAGTCCCTGCTGGATCCAAGTTCAAACTAAAAGTCCAAACAGTAACAGACTACTGTTGTTCTTACGTTTGATCTACGATTTCCGCAGATGCGGCATTAGTTTTTATTGAATTAATGCCGTTTTCGCAAGCTTGTTTAGAAGAATAACCTTCACTTGATGCAATGATTTCCCCATTTCCTGCTTTTAAGCGGAATCGGAATTCTCCTGATTTGTCTTTATAAATTTCAAATTTTGCTGACATAAATCTATCTCCTTGATTTGCCAAAACTATCAGCTCTTTAGGGATTTTGGCAATACGTTTTCTTTATAATTTCAATTTTGAATTTCGCGAACGCTTAGGTTCAGAACATTGGCATTAGACCCGTTACACGCCCATGATCCCACTCGGCAGAATTAAATTATTTCTTTTGATTTTTGTTTTTCTGTCTTGTGGAACTAAAATTCCAGAACGCCCACTCATCCAATACACCTTTGAATCCAAATCATTAGAGCAGGTCATGTCAGGATCCGCAGTTTGGTCAAAAGCGCATGAATTAAAATATAACTTTGGGTATTGGAAACCTTCTGTTTGGGTGAAATTTGATTTGATCAATCCTGATCCTGAAGTCCGTGATTGTATTCTTGAATTAGAAGCACCTTGGGTCGACAGTGTTTTGTTAGGTTGGGAAGAGGATGGAAAGTTAGTTCAAAAACAATTTGATGGTTTCCGTTCCTTTGAAAATAGAGAAATCCAACACAGAAATCCAGTTTATCGATTCACTTTGAAACCATTGGAAACCAAAACTATTTACGCAAGGATACAAAACTCAGGAATCTTAAGCGCTCCTTTTAGAGTTTGGAGGCTCAATTCATTTTTTGATCGAATGGAAAGAGATTACATTGCGAATGGTGCTTACTTTGGGATTATCTTTGCTTTGTTTTTATATAATCTTTTGATCTATGTGAGTGTTCGGGAAAGAGCCTATGTATATTATTGTTTGTATTTAGCTACCTTAGCGATTAATTATTCTCTCCTTGGCGGGTTTTTTAAGCAGATGATTTTTCCTGATTTAAATATGTCTGTTAAACCTTATCTTTACGTTTCCGTAAATGCTTCGTTAACGTTTGTCGGACTTTTTTCTCTGACTTTTTTAAATCTAAAAAATATAAATCCGTTTTTACATCGTTTGATTCTTTTGAGTGTGGCTGCTTTTGGAGCCATGGCTGTTTTTTCATTCATCATCCCTCATAATTGGATTGAAGTTTCTTTTATTTATACTTTTCCATATATTTTTCTATTACTTATGTCTGCCGGTGCTTATTCCTATATCAAAGGTGTTAAGTCTTCCTTGTTTTTTCTCTTTGCTTGGGTTACACTTTTTGTGGGTGTTATTTTTGATTCTTTAACAAAAGCATCTTTAATTCCTTCTACCACTTTCGGTCGTTACGGTGTTCAAATCGGAACCGCTTTGGAAGTAATTCTATTTTCTTTGGCCCTTGGTAGAAGGTTGCGTTTTTTACTAGAAGAAAATCTCCTTGCACAAGGCCAACTAACCACAATTAAGAAGGATTTGGAAACTGCGCGAAAAATCCAAATGAGGATTCTTCCTGACACAGTACCCAAAAATCAAAAATTGTCTATGGTCGTCTCTTACCAACCTCTGTACGATGTAGGGGGGGATTTTTATGATTATTTTGAGTTTTCTGAAGGGTTTGGTTTGGTCATTGCCGATGTGACAGGTCACGGTGTGAGTGCTGCTCTCGACTCATCCACAGTAAAGATTGCATTTCGAAATGCGAAAGAATTTAAAGAGTCCCCGAAAGATTTGATTGGTGCGATGAATCGTTTTCTCTGTACAAGTTTGAATGCTCGTTTTGTCAGTGCTGCGTATTTTTATATAGATTTTAAACGGATGAAGTTATGTTTTTCTTCGGCAGGAAATCCTCCGTTTATCCTGATTCGTAATAGAGAAATAGAATCATTTGAATGTCCAGGGCTTCTTTTGGGTGTTAGGCCTAATTTTTCTTATGAACAAAAAGAAGTTAGTTTGGAGAAAGGGGATAGGCTTCTTTTTTTTACTGATGGTTTATACGAAAATTTAAGACCAGAAGAAGAACCCGAAACCATTCTGTTTCCTGAGATCCAACCTTTGGTCGATTTGCGCCAAGAATTGTTTCATTTAAATTTAATGAACAAGTTGTCCGAAATGAGACAAAGTTCAAAAGATGACATCACCTTGGTGTCCATTGATTTAACAAAGAATTAGGAGTATGGCGCCCACTAGTTCTCTGTTTTTTAATTGAATTAAATTCTTGCTAAAGAAACTGAAATCGTATTCAATTACCTGCTATCCATGTTGAATTCTCTCTATTCATTTATTAGGAATAACACGATTTATATTGGGGTCATAACTTTTTGTTTTTTGCCTCTTCTGCTAGTTGGTACATTCCCGGATACTCTTTATAGAGAATATGAAATTGGATATTTTTTAATTTTTCATAATGTAACAGAAATTTTTAGCGTGATCGTTTCTTTTTCGATTTTTGGGCTCGGTTACTATTCCTATTCCCAAAGCAAAAACTCTCATACATTGTTTTTGGGAATAGGTTTTCTCGTTGTTGGTTTGGTAGATTTTATGCATGCACTTGGTTATAAGGGGATGCCTGATTTCGTTACTCCCAACTCCGGTAATAAATCATCGCAGTTCTGGATATTCTCTAGGCTAGTCACCGCAATTATCTTGTTTGTTGCCATTTACATCAAACCAAACGAAAAGTATAAACTAATCCGTGAAAGAGTTTTAATTTCTCTGGGGCTTTTGCTCGTATCTATTATATTTCTTTTGGTAATATTTTTCCACGATTGGATACCAACAACTTATGAGCAGGGAAGGGGATTAACTTCGTTTAAAAAAAATACAGAATATGTGATCATGGCGATACTTTGTATTTCTTTGGTGATGTACAAAAGAGCAAATTTTTATACTTCCAAAAAACAACTTCAATATTATTTATCTGCTTTTATTGTCTGTATATTTAGTGAGATGGTTTTTGCTGTATACACTAGTGTTTATGATGTTTATAATGTAATAGGGCATATTTATAAAATCGGTGCATTTTATTTAATTTATAAGGCGGTATTTCTTGCTGCAATCAATGAACCATACGAAAAACTCATTGAAACCAACCAACTACTCTCAAAGGAAATTGAGGAAAATAAGTTATATGCAGAGATGATTCAAAAATCTTTGCGAGAAAAAGAAAATTTAATCGGCGAAATATTTCATAGAACAAAAAATTCCATTCAATTGGTAAGATCCATCTTAATGATGCAGGCATCTGACTTTCCTGATGATAAAAATATACAATCCATCGTAGAAGATACTTCTATAAAAATCCAAACCATGTCATTGGTTCATGACCACTTGTATGCAAATAAAGATTTAAGTGAAATTCGGGTTTCTGATTATTTACAATCACTTGTTGAAATGGTTAAGCAATCATTCCCAACTTCTGGAATCAAAATCAACATTCATTTTGAAGTAGAGGAAGGTGTTTTGCTTTTGGATACCGCGGTTCCGCTCGGACTTGTATTTACGGAATTACTATCGAATAGTTTTAAGTATGCTTTCCCGGAAAAATCTGTTGGTGATATTTCAATTCGATTTTCATTTGAGGGGAATACTTGTCATTTTGGATATAGTGATAATGGAATTGGATTTCCAAATGGGTTTGAATCAATGAAACATAAAAAATTGGGTCTGAATTTGGCAAAGATCATCGCAGAAAAACAAATGGGAGGAACCTTGGACATTGATGGTGCCCAAGGGTTTCAGTTAAATTTACGTTTTCCTAATGATTTATACAAAAGAAGGGTTTAGTTCTTCGTTTTTGTTTAAATACTCTCGTGAAAGTTGGAACCAAAGATTGGATTGTGGGATTCCTGGTTTTCTTTTTCCAAACATTTGTAAAATCAAGTTCCCTTCGTTATCAAATACTTCCACAGAAGAAACAAGTCCATCTCTGGTTGGTTTATCGACAATATAAACAGACTCGATTCTATCGGTTCTTAAGTGAAGATTGAATTCAGGATCTAATACATTGAACCATGGGCCCATAGGTTCTAATTTTTGAATTTTCCCTGTATGGATTTGGATCATACCGGGATTCCCAACAAAAATCATAACATCTAGATCACGTTTACTTGATTCCATCATCAGGCTTAAAAAATTTTCGGTAGAAATTTTGAACGAAAATTTACCATTTGCGACTTTAAGAGAATATTCGCGTGAGTATTTATATTTTCTAAGCAAAGAAAAGAAGTCATGTGTGTCTTCGAGTTTACTCCATGCATCTAAAAAGTCTGGAATTACTTTTGGGTCATCGGTTTCCGTTTTGGTGATTGTTTCAATGATTGGGTTTGTAAACTTTTGGGTTTCGTCAACAAATTGAGCTTTTAGTTTTTCCCAGCCATCAACTGCCGACTTATCCGTTTGGTAGATTTTATGTACGGCTTCTCCTCTTTTATCAAAAAATTGGAAACTGCGCTGGAAGCCATTTTCTTTTGGTTCTTCGACATAAAAACCATATTTCCAATCTTTTAGAAAGATACGAAGGTCAATGTCTTCTCCAACAGCCAGTGCGGTTTGTCCGTTGACAGATACATTGTTGTAAATTCCTTTTCTTTCGTGAACACAAGATTCGTTTCTAGTGAGTGCCATCACATAACCGAGACTTGTCGTATTGACTAAAAAATTTGCAAAATCTGGTTTGAGTAATTTAGCAGTTTTACCAATTTTTGTTGCAAGTAATTCTGCTTCGCTTACCTTTAAATGTTTTGCCGCATCGCGGATCCTGAGTTTGGGCATTTCTTTCGTAAGATTTTCCCATTGTTGTTTTAAGTTTTCATTCATATTGATTCTCCTATGATTTCTGGAATGATAAAATTACCTTCTGGAGCATTTAGGATTCTTGTTTTGATCCCAAATGCGGTTTCTAAATTTTCGATGGTTAATACTTCGTTTGGGTCCCCCGATTTAACAATACTTCCCTTGTGCAGTAGCGTTACTTTATCTGCATACTGAGCTGCAAGGTTTAGATCATGTAAGATCATAAACACGGCATATCCTTGGTTTGCCATATGCCTACAAATGTTGAGGGTTTTATATTGGTTGGGGATATCTAAAGCTGATACTGGTTCATCTAGGAATATATAACGAGGAGGAGTTTCCCAGGCCTGTGCCAAAATCCTTCCGAAGTTAATCTTTTGCCTTTCACCTCCAGACAATGTTGCATAGTTTTGATCTTTTTGTTCGATTGAATCAGTAATCTTTAAACAAGTTTGGACTATTTCCTTGTCTCTCCTTGTATCTGTCACATGTGGATGGCGACCCAGAGCAATCACTGCTTCAGAATGAATGGGGAAGGTGATGGCTGTTTCTTGTGTGAGTACGGCTCTTAATTTGGCTAATTGGTTTTTTGAATAGGAGTTCAGTGGAATTCCATCTAAGTATATGTTCCCTTTTTCTGGACGAATATCACCGCATAACAAATGGAATAAGGTTGATTTCCCGGCACCATTACGTCCGATCAGAACATGAAGTTCACCAGGTTGAATTTCTAATTCAATTTTAGAGAGAATTTGTTTTGAACCTATGGAAAAGTTTAGGTCGATTGCTTGGATTGTCATGTGGAGTGCATCCTTTTTCTAATTAAACTAAGAAAGAATGGTGCGCCGAGGAGGGCAGTGGCGATCCCTACGGGAATTTCAGATGGGGCGATGATCACTCGACAAATTGCATCGGCAAAACAAAGTAAGCCACCTCCGAGTATATAGGTAGTGACTAGAAGGTATCTATAGTCTTGTCCAATCGCTAGTCTTACGATATGTGGAACAGCCAAACCAACAAATCCAATGTTGCCTACAATGGAAATACAGGTTCCTACACTAACGCCTATTAATAGGATGATGGATGTTTTTAATATTTCTATGGATATACCGAGATGAGTGGCTTCTCGTTCTCCTAATATAAAAACGTTCAATTGTTTTGCGATGAAAGGACTGGCAAGAAGTGGTAAGACAAAAAAACAAGAAAACGATTTTAAAAGACTCCAGGAAGCTCCACCAAGACTTCCCATATTCCAAAGGGAAAGATTTCTAAGTTGGGCTTCGTTGGCGAAATAACTCAAAACACCAATTGCAGAAATACAAATGGCATTGACTGCAATTCCTGAAAGTAACATGGAAAAAACATCTGTTCTTCCTTTTGATTTTGCAAAAAAGAAAATGATAAAGGAAAATAAAACTCCGCCGACAAAAGAAAAAACAACAACACTCCAAATGGAATGTAAAAAAGGAATCGAACTTCCAAGAACAATGGCGATGGCAGCAAAGAGCGCACAACCAGCTGTGATTCCAATAAGACCAGGATCAACGATTGGATTACGAAATAAACCTTGTGCTAGTGCTCCCGACCAAGCAAGTGATCCTCCTACCAAAAGTCCGAGAAGGATTCTTGGTAGGCGAAGTTCAAAAAAAACTCGGGACTCTAGTGTTTCACTTAAGAATAAATCTTTCCATTGGATTTCCATTGCGCCAAGGAATGAGGACGTTATGGCAGAAAAAATGGCGAAGCAGATACAGAAGATAATAAAGAGAAACTTTTTCTTCATTCCAGCTGTTTCCATCGATCATTGAGTGTTTTTAGAGCGATAGGAAGCCTTGGTCCGAATCCAAGTAAAAGTAAATCATCCAAAATAATTAGATTTTTTTCTTTGCCGGCTCGAGTGAGTTCCATGCCATTAATTTCCCAAATGGCTTTTTCTCCGCCGAATCCTTGTGCTGATTTCTCTGGCATAAGAATGATATCGGGATTGGCTTTTACAAGTGCCTCACTGGTAAGAGGTTTGTATTCTGTAAATTCGCTTATTGCGTTTTTGGCTCCAGAAAGTTCAATCATGGAATGAGCCGCGGTTCCAGTTCCAGATATATAAACAGAACTTGGGTTTCTTGAATAAATGAACAAAACTTTCACGTTAGTTTTATTCAATTTTAATTTCTGGATTTGTTCTCGAATGGATTTCGCTAAGTTTTCAGCTTCTTTTTGTTTGCCGAATAACTTTCCAATCTCTAACACTCGGGTAACGGGAGTCTCTAGTTTAAACTCATCTGGGAATAATAAAAGAGGAATCTTTGCATCTTTTAAATTTTGAATGGTTGCTGGTGGACCAGCTGACTCTAATCCAATGATTTGTGTTGGTTTAACATTTAAAATTCCTTCTGTTGCTAAAGTTCTTTGGTAACCGACGTTTACAAGGGCTAACGCTTGTTTGGGGTAATATGAGGTAGAATCTACCGCAACCAATTGGCTTTCCAGTTTGAGTGCATAAATGATTTCAGTCGTTGTGCCATTTACAGAAACAATTCGTTGGTTTGTTTCCGCATTTGTAGCGGATGAGAGAAACATTAGGCATACCAAGACGGTGCTTAATGTTTTGTTTGGGTTGGATTGGATCATGATCCAAGGTTCAAAGGGTAGGGAATTCGAGTCAAGACAAAAGAGAATGAGTCTCAAAGTACTTGACGGATTTCGGAGGTACAAAAAATGAGACTCATTCTCTTTTAGGAAAATATCTAATGAAACTAACCCACAAATTGACTCTTCTTTTCTGCCTCCTCATGGTAGCTTTCCTTTCGATCGCTTGTCCTGGTGAATCGAGTGATAATAATACATCCCTTGGATTGTTAGCTCTTGCTGCTAACTATGAAGATCCAAATACGGTTTGTGAAAAAACCATCGATGGAACTTATACATCCGGTTCTTATGCAGAGGTCTGTAAACCAAATGCAGGAAATGGAAATTTTGTTCGCATTGAGAACGTAAAGGCTCTAGGGGACAATGGGTACTTTTATTTTTTCTTAGGTTATAAAACAGCTCCTACGGCAACGGCTCCTACAGTAGCTGGGCAGTACTCTTTTGTAGTAGGTAAATCAGTTTCTAGTGCTAATCCTTACGTTTGGTTTCGTAACAAAGATTATGGAAACTACCAAGGGGGTCAAACTGACTCTGGTGCCAATCCTGTTCTTTCTTTGTCCAATGGTGTGGATGTTTGTTTCAGTTTTGGAAATTCAACAACTTCTGCTCCTACAGTTCATTTCTGGGCAACTGGTGTTAACGGAGCTGATTGTAAAGTTAGAGGATCACTTAATAATGATAATGCGATTGTTAAGTATTCTTCTTGGCCTGATTCAACGAATGTCTTAGCAACCGATGGGCTTGCTGCATATTTCCGTTTTTCAAGTACTGCTTTGTTAACAGCATCTAAAATCCACGTATCCACGAGACCAATCCTATAATTTTCAAAAGATTGGAATTGCCAAAGGGCCAAATAGTCCTTTGGCAACTTAATATAAGAAGAGGTATCCAGATGACAATAAAATCAAACTTCCAAACATTTAAACATTTCACATTCGTAATCTTATTATTCATTTCATTTTTTACTGATTGTTCGTTAAAACAAAATAGCAGTGATGATTCATCAGCTTTATTGTTGTTGGTCGCAGGGGGAGTAGAAAGCGGTGGTATCCCTTGCACTGTAGTCCCTGCTAACGCAGTGAACACAACGGGGACTTATACAACAGTGGTCAATGCAACTTCAAGTTGTAATTGGGTCTATGTCAGTTTAAAATCAAACGGAGTTAAGGTAGAGTCTACTGCACAATGGGATATTGCATTAAAAAGATATAATATTCAGACAAATGGTGGAACCAGCGGAGCTGGGAGTGGTGGCGCATGTAAGTCAGGTTCTACAAATTTTGCTTCCTCGTTTACAGGTGCAGAGTGTACGGCAGTTGTAGATGTTAGACTTTCTTCTTCGGGAGGAGGCCCCGTGACTGCTTCTTCCGAAAGTATCAACCCTGTGATGGCAGCCCCCCTTGATTTGACACCGATGCCCGCAGGATACGGTGCTTGGTACACTTATTCAGATACAATTTTAACTGCTAAATCTGATGTTTTCATCATCACCGGAAGTGATGGTTCGAAATATGCAATTCAGATGTTGGATTATTATAGTGCAGCGGGAACTTCAGGAAATCCAAAGTTTCAATGGAAAAAATTATAATCTCAATTGATTGAATTATAAGTAAATAAAACATGAAAATTAGTTTTCAAAAAACCTCGGGATTAAAATTCCCTAAGGTTCTCTACTTCTCCTTTGTAATTTTTATATGTTTAGTTTTCGTTGGTTCTGATTTATTCTCGCAGACTACTGTTGGAAAAGAAGACTCTTCAGGTACCACCAAACAAACAAAACATGGTGAATCGGGTGTGCAACCAAACGAGACAAATTTGGATCGTACAAATATGATTACTGTGACTGGAACCAGGAGGAAAAACCTATTAAAGGATTCCACAATTACAACTGAAGTTCTAACAAGAAAAGATATTGATGCAATGGGAGCAAGAGACTTATCTCAAACCTTAGGGAATGTTCCCGGAATTGAAGTGAGGCCTGCGCAAGCAGGGGAAAGAGGGCAAACAGTTCGATTGCAGGGCCTATCCGCACAGAATGTTCTCATCCTTGTGGATGGGCAAAGAACTACGGGTCGGTTCAGTGGGTCCATTGACTTAACTCGATTCAAAGCAGAAGACATTGAAAGAATTGAAATTGTTAAGGGAGCTTCTTCCGCTATTTATGGGTCGGATGCCATTGCCGGTGTCATCAATATCATTACCAAAGAAGCACAAGATCCTTTGTATGCTGAGTTTCGAACCTTAGGAGGTTCGGGAAGCGAAAAGTATTATGGGCCTTATATGGAGTTCCGAAACTATGCTACCGTTGGAGCAAAAAGTGATAAATTGTCTACACTCTTCACTGTCGGTTGGCATAAAGGAGACGGATATGATCTAACCCCAGATGCAACTCCCGGTCCAAGAAATGGAAGATATGCTTCCTTGGCACCAGGATACAATCCGTATCCAGCAAATACTTCTGTTGTTAATAGTTATTTATTAGCAACTCGCTTACCAAATTATTCACCACCGTTGGAGTCAACGTCGGGAAGTGCTTTTAATGATATGAATCTTTCGAATAAAACTGTTTATCATGCGACTGACAACTTAACACTCACAGGACAGTTTTATTATAGGTATTTGGATCAGACAGCCGTTGATGCTTCTCCTCCAAGAACGGTTTATGATCGAAGAAATAAAACTCATGATTTTATGGGTGCTTTTAATGTGGATTGGGTTGCGAATCAAAAGATAAATGTAAATCTGAACGCAAACTATTCTAGGTTTCAAGATTTATATACAACAGACCAAAGGAAGGCTGATGATTTAGACTCACAACAAAGAACAGATAATGCCGTTGCTGAGTTTCGATCTAGAGTAGATTATAAATTTTCAGAAAATCATGTAACTTCCGTTGGTGCCGAAAATTTGCAGGATCAGATTTCTTCAGCTCGTATTGCTCCCGATTGTCGTAGAACGTATCCCAATGTTTGTTTTGAGGATTTTAATCCGGAGTTGACAAGAGGACAAACTATCAATGGGAATGCCTATCGTTTTAGAAATGCATTTTATGTGCAAGATGAGTGGAGAGTTTCTGATAAACCTAGGATACAAATTGTCCCGGGAGTTCGTTATGATCATGATTCTATTTATGGTGGTGAATGGCTTCCTAAACTTGCCATTCGTTATGACGTAACAGATCAATTCCGTTTTAGGGCAGCTAATGGGCTTGGGTATCGAGCTCCCAGTTTTCAAGACTTGTATTTTAACTTTCTAAATCCAGGTGTAGGGTATCGCGTTGTGGGAAGTTCTAATCTCAAACCAGAACTTTCAAGAAGTTATAACTTTGGTTGGGAGTGGGATATCACAAAAAGAATTTGGTATAGTTCAAATTTATTTCACAACAACGTAGACAACTTGATCGGATTTAGAACGAATCCTGTGAGAGATTCGTCGGGCCTTATGGTTTACCAAACATCAAATTACCAGAAAGCCACTACGCAAGGAATTGAGTCCTCTATAAATGTTCGACTTACTGAAATTTTATCAACTAGCGTTGGTTATACTTATACGGATACCAGAGACGAGTTAACAAAACTCCCTCTTGAGGGAAGGGGGCCACATCGTTGGAATTTTAGCATTCGTATTGATGAAAAATCCAGCGGTTTGAGTTTGTCTGTGTTTGCAGTAGTGTTTGGAAAACAGCCTTATTATTGTGTTAAAAATCCTTTGTGGTGTAATCCGGATCTGCCTACCAATTTTGATGGTTTGGAAGCTGCTTTAAATAGTCAGGCGCAAACTAACATATCCAATGCGCTCGGTCAGCTCCCTACAGGGGTTTCAGACTATTGTGCAGAAAACAACCTCTCATATTGTACTACAAGCGCTACCTATGGATACCGAATGGTAAATCCTCATACAAATTTGAATTTACGGTTGTCACAAAGATTTTTTGGACATTTTCAATGGTTTGTTGGTGTAGACAATGTTTTGGATGCATGGGATTTACAATATAACCCTCAAAGGCCAAGGTTTTTTTATTTTGGTTTAGATGGTAAGTTTGCATTTAGCGAAGTCAAACTCACACCTGCTGAACCCAGGGTGAATTAAAAAAATTCTTTGAATTTTCTTTCGGCTCCAGATAGAATTCATTATGCAGACTATTTATCTTGCGGGCCCGGATGTTTTTCTGGCGAATGCTTTGGAAGTTCTTAATAAAGCGAAAACTCTCTGCGCATCATTTGGGTATCGTGCCTTAACTCCCTTTGATGGTGAAGTGACAGATAAACAATTACTTGATAGAGCAAATCAGATCTTTTTAGAAAACATTTCTATCATTGATCGTTCTGATATAGTCATTGCCAACTGTAATCCCTTTCGAGGCGCATGTGTTGATGATGGAACATCTTTCGAGATCGGTTACGCTTTCGCAAAAAGAAAAATAGTTTTTGGGTATTTGAATGATAAACGATCACTTCCTGAAATTGTAAACTCCAGAATTCCGACTAAGCCACATGATTCTGGTTATATGATAGATAATGATGGATTTTTGGTAAATGAAGATTTTGGAAATAGTATCAACTTAATGTTGGAATTTTCAATGATACATTCCGGAGGTAGCTTGGTTTTGGGAAATTTAGAGTCTGTTTTGAAACTTCTAAAAACTCTGTCATAACTCAACGCCTGTATTTCTTTTTCGAAATGTTGTTAGGCCTAAATTCCAAGTTTGGTAGTCCCCCATAAGGATTACTTTTTTTTTGGCTCTTGTTACTGCGGTATAGAGTATCCTACGATTGAGTAGGGGGATTTCTTCGGAATCGGAATCAAAAGAAAAGATTGGGGGGAGATACAATAAGATGGTATTGTATTCGGATCCTTGGCTTTTGTGAACGGTCAAAAAGAATGCCGCTTCATGTTCGGGTAAGGTGTCCAAAGCAAAAGAATACAAACGATTTTCGATAGGAAATACTGCTCTAAGTTCAGAGTTAATTTTTAATACAAGGCCAATATCACCATTAAAAAGTTTTCTAATTTGATCATTCCTTTTGATGATGATAGGCATTCCTTGGAAGTAAAAAGATTTAGCCAAATGCCTGTATTCTATGTTTGGCGAGTTATTTTGCGATGTAAGTTGTTTTTTTGCGAGATTTAAAATCCTCGTCTGTATAGAATCGATTCCGTAATACCCGTTTCTTAAAATAGTCAAACACCGGTATTCGGAAATTAATTCATCTAACCTATTTTTATTCTCGGGATTTAAGAGATCTTCTATCTGCCATTGAAAATCCAAAGACTTGATCGCGGTGGGAAGAAAAAAATCTTTCCATAAAAATTGAATGAGGTCGTCACCTTTCCAGTCGTGATAAACAGAAGGATTGGTAGGAATTGGTTTTTCTTTCTGTAACCAGATGAAATCATCCGCCTTGTTCATTTGATTAGGTTCTATTACTTTTGGAGTAGGGAACTCGGGATTTGTATTTGTTTTTTCAAAAGAATCTTTTACAAGTTCTGCAAATATGCTGAACTCTGAAGAAGCCGAAGATCGATGATTGGTTTTTAATTCAGAAACAAACTGTCCTTGTTTTCTTAGTTCTTTCAGTAAGTCTGCTAAAACTTCTCCTTGCCCTACGGATGGCAGTTGGTTTGGATCTCCGAGTAAAATTAAATGCGTATCGTCACTGATTGAATCCAAAAAAAGATTCATCAGTTTTAAATCCACCATTGATGTTTCATCCATGATAATGAGATCAAATGGAAGATACCGTTTTTCTCCGTAATACGGTTTTGGGTCGTTTGGGAATATCTTTAAAAGATTGTGAACAGTTTGTCCTCTTAAAGAAGAAGTCAGTTCATTCGTGTTCGGGAAAAAACTCAAATTTTTTTGAATGGATTCTGTAAGCCTTTGAGCAGCTCTGCCTGTAGGTGCAACAAGGGCAATTCGACTTGGGTGTGGCAATCTTGCGAGTTCATCTAACAACTTTAATATGAATGAAACAACGGTGGTTTTCCCTGTTCCTGGACCTCCTGCAATGACGCGAAAAAGTCCGGTGATTGATTCAATCACTGCTTGTTTTTGTTCCATTGCCAGTGGATTCCTAAAGTATGATTCCAACATTGAAATCATTGGTTCTATATTTGTAGGATCAAGGGTAATAGATATATGGTCATTTTTACGGTTTGTTAATAAACGTTTGATTGCCAATTCAAAGTGCAGTTTTTCTTTGTATGTTTTTTGAAAAAAAAGTCTTTTTTCGTCCCCAGCCGTTTCTAAATGGAATGGAAACTGGCTTTTAAAATTTATAATCGCAGGAGAATCGAATGAAGATAAATAGAGATCTCCGTTTTGATTTGTTTCAACAAGTTTTGCAATTAAATTTTCATGATCTTTGGGTATGTGGGGAAAGTATGAGATGATTTCTTTTGCGATTTCTAAATAAAGCAATTCTCTTTGTTTCATAAATATAATTTCTCCAAACTAACGGAAGCATCACGAATGTATGATAAAATTTCTTTCCGTATATTAGCGAAAGTTTCCGAATTCCATTCCGTTTGTGATGATTTGAGGTCCGAATAAATCCCAGTATTTTTTGCGATCCCCATTCCACGAAGAAATAGATAATAAACTCCACCGAAACGATTCAATGCAAGTTCTTCCCCGTAAAGTGAAGAGAGGTAATCATAGAGAATGAGAGCATACACTGATTTTTGGATTAGATATCCTTTTTCTATTACCGCAGATGTTACTGCATTTGTATCATAGTTTTCATTTGGCAAAAGATTGGACTTGTAATCTGCTATATAGTATTTCCCGTTTTTGCAAAAAACTAAATCGATCGCCCCTTTTAGATAATTTTCGAATCCAGGTGTTAGTTTAACTTCCGAGTCCTCTAACATTTTTTGGACGTACAGATGGAATTTTAATTCAGAAGATCTTTCTTCTGGTTTCAACTGGCTGAGTGAAAAGGTTCCTTCATCGGCGAGCGTTATTTCTGCAGTCATGGCTCGTTTCAAAACTTTCACAACAATTAAGTCCAAAGGTTCTTCTGCATTTAGTTTTGTTTGAATGGGATATTGTTTAAAAGATTCCGTATAGGCCCAGATCCAAGAAGGATGTTCGAGTATGGATTTAAGTGGGAGTTCAAAAATAGAAAAATCACATAACTCTAGTATGCGATGGAGAAAATTCCCTACTTTAGAACTGGATGGTAAATCAGTTTTTGTTTTGGTTGGTTCTGGTTCTAAAGGTTCTTCAATTTCTTTTGAATTCTCTTCGTTTGTTTTATTCAGAGTATTTTGCGAGGTTTGTAAACTTGTATAACTATGTTGTAAGAGTATTCTTCCTGATTTGATTTCTATGGGAAGGAATATAGGATTCAGGTTCTTCGCCTCAACTTGCGATGGTTGGTTTTTGTTATTCGATGGTTCAAATTCATTGGATTTTGGTTGATTGCGAAATAAAAAATAATTTCCTTCTGTTTGACGGTTTAAGTTGGATTCCTGAATTCGTTCTAGTTCTTTGTATAAGATGCTTCCATATCCGGTTTTTTTGGTGAAGTCAGTCCCCCAAGATAGTTTTGGTATATACAATCTTAGATTTGGTCTGGTGAGGGCAACATAAAGAAGGCGTTTTTGTTCGTTTAGAAAATGTTGAAACTCCAATTGTTTTCCGGCTTTAGAATCCCAGAGGTTTAAGATCCACCTTCTTTCTGTTTTGTGGTTCTCTTCGATTTGTGTTGGGTATTCATAATTGTTTAAACTTTGAGGCCTGGTTCCAAAATAATACAAAAAGACAATGGGCCATTCTAACCCTTTGGAAGCATGGATAGTAAGAATCTGAACGGCATCATCTTCTGTTTCGCGATCAAAAAGTGGTTCTTCTTCAGGTGAGGATTTTTTCTTTTTGAGTTCACGTAACTCATCCAACAATTCACTAAGGTTTGCATCGGATTTAATTTGGAACTCAAGTAATCTTTGGAAGATCTGTCTATAATTGGTTCTTTTCCTTTCCCATTCCAAATCTTTCATTTCATGACCCCAGAGAACCTTGGTTTCATCCATTACAGATCGAAAGAATGCGGCATATCGATTATCTCGTATTAGTTTCAGCCAAATATCGATTAAAGATTTTTCATAGGAATCAATAGAATGTTCATTGTATTTTGATAAATTTTCTGACCGCACACCGAATAATTCAGAAAAAAGGATTCTTTTATAAGAACGAGAGCTATTCGAATCTAATAAACATTCTAGCAGGTTTTCAATTTGATCTGCTTCTTCCGATTGGAAAATTCCCCTTTGTTTGTATATGGAGCAGGGGATTCCTGCTTTTGATAGAACCTTTTCTACAAGTTCTGTTTCCTTTTTATTACCGCACAATATAGCGATGTCTTTTAATTTTATCTCTTTAGGGCCAGAGTTGTCTTTTTTAAAAAAAGATAAGGATTGTTTATTTTGTTGGAAAGATAAAATTTCATTTTTGATTGATTCTGCCCACTCGGATCTAACTCGACTTACATTAGAAAACTTCTCTGGATATTGGATGACATGGATTCCAAATTCGGCTGGGTCCGTATAACGATATTTAATTTCCGAAATATCTGGATGATTTACAGGATGGTATTGGTAGTTTTCTTTTTTTGATCCTGGTTCTTCGATTGGGAAAAAACTAGTTTCGCCCAATGGTTTGGTTTTATCATAAAAAAGAAGATTTAACCCTTCGATGATTTCTTTGGTGGAACGGTAATTAGTTGATAAGCTGTCTTTGGTATTTTCAAAGTCACGAGCTGCTTCCAAATAAATTCCAATATCTGCTCCTCTAAATCCATAAATACTTTGTTTGGGATCGCCAATACAAAACAACATGCGATTTTTGTCTTTTGGATCCATAAAAAGAGAACGAAAAATTTGGTATTGGTTTTTGTCTGTATCTTGAAATTCATCTAAAATACATACTTGGTAACGTTCTTTTAATGAAGTGATGAGCGATGGGTTAGGGGAAGTCACCACGGATTCATACACTTTTAGAATCATCTGGTCATATGTCAGTGCATCGTTTGTTTTTAATTGTAGTTTAGAATCTTCAACCAATTGGAAAACGGTTTCTTGTAAGAACCACTTTTCGTCCAAATCTATTTCGCCAATGGGAAAGGTTTCTTCAAGTAAGGCGATTAGGTTTGTAATTTGCGATTGAACAACCTCAGCTTCTTTGCTTAGATTTTTAACAATATTCTTTCCAATTAACAAAAAATAAGCGAATCCTTGGTAAACTAATCCTTCCGAGGTTCGCTGCAAACTGCTAATCCTTTGTAATTCGGATCTTAGTGTTTTTAAATCTTTCGATTCAATGGCTAACGCCAAAGAGTTTAAAGAACCCCAATTCTCTATCCACTTATTTAAAGTTCTTTTGTCCCCTTGGTTTAGGATGGATTCTCCGACCGATCCTTGTAGTGATAGAATCAGTTGTTTTAGATTTGGTAAAAGGACTTCTATATTTGGAGAGTTAAATCTTTCTTCCAAGGTCAAACTTTTCGGGAAATAATAGTTTTTGGTATTTGATAAAAGTTTTGATACGGCAAAGGTAATCGAAGATTCATTTTCTAAGGTTTGTGACTCGATAAGAATATTGGCAAGTTCTGATTTTTCTTTTCCACCCCAATGGTTTCTTTTTAATTGATAAAAACTATTGTTAACAATTTCCTCTGTGTTTGTTAGTCGAAAGTTAGGATTGTTTCCCGTTTCAATTGGGTATTCTTTCAAAACCATATTACAAAAACCATGGATGGTCGAAATGGAAACTTGATCCAAGTCCCTTAAGTATCGATAAAAAGCTGGATTCTCTCCAGAATTGATTAGTTCTAGAATTTTTGTTTTGAGCCTTGCTTTTAATTCACCGGCAGCTTTTTCCGTAAAAGTAAGGATGAGTGTGTTAAGAATTCGATTTTCAGTTACGTTGTTTTTTACATCAAACTCCATAATCTCACCTAACATTTGCATGATAAGGTGGGTTTTTCCTGTTCCTGCAGAGGCTTCAATAAACTTGGATTTTTGTGCTAATGGATGATCCATTTATTGGAATCCTTTCTTAAGAAGAGGTAAAAAAAATGTCCATGCGGAACAGAGTGAGAATTCATCCAATAACGTTTTTGTATACGGAGAAAGTTTCATTAGTTTATTTTCAAAATGTAAAACTGTTTCTGATTCTTCTAGAAGAAACTCTTTCCATAAAGGATCAATCGTATCAGGATTTTTTTCTAATTCCTCAAATGGATGTTTCGAAAAGAATAGATTCAGACCTGCATTAGGAATGTACTTGGGAGTTGTATCCGTAACCAACTGGTAAACTGAATTGAGATAAGATTTGCAACCAGATATAGGAAGATTCGAAAAGTCTAAGAAACTTTCATTTTTAAAATCTCGTGAATTAACAGGAAGGATCACAAGTTTTTTGTCTATAGTACGAAATAAACAAGCACTTAGAAATACATTTGCCATTTTGCCTAAATAATCTTTGAGATGTTCATTTGGTTGTTTCGGTTTGTCGTACAAACTTCCCGAATGAAACCAGTAAAAAACCCCATCTTTTTCGATCAGATTTTCCCATTCTCCAATGATGGAGTGAACGTCCGTTATTTGGTAAGAATCCATTTTCCTGCAATTCCTTAGCCCTGTGTCACCAATAGAAACGGCTTTTAAGTATTTTAATTGATCATCTGAATGGAAAAGTGATTCCTTTAGAAAACGAAATCGTTCCGTGATCATCTCTAACTCATCCAATAAAATTTTGGAAGATACAATATGAAAGGCTCCGTAAGGGAACTCTGCTTCATTTTCTTTTTTGTGAGTGTATTCTTCTAAATGAGCTTGAATTCTTTTCCTATCCCAATTCCATTCTTTTTCAGTCACTAAAGATTCAGTAAAGATGGGTATAAAAACTTTTTTGATCGTAAAAATTTCTAAGTGATTCAATTGGAAAGGTTCTGCTTCGAGTTCTTCCTCTTCCTCCCAAACTTTTCCAAGGCTTTCAGATAAAGAACTTAAAATTGGGTTTTTTAATCCATTTGTTAATTGTTGGATCGAAATTTCATTTTGTGTTCTTTGGCCTGTCTCCGAAGTGACCAGAGAATTTGGATCTGTGAAGTTTGGGTTTTGTAGATTTTGGTTGATCCCTCTAAGATTTTTAATGTTTCGAACATAGTCAAAAGAAGGGATGGGGTTTGAATCATAAAATCGACTGTATGATGTTAGTGGTAATTCGACTGCTTCTTTGATCCCCATTGTGGTCATCACTTCGAAAAGAGTGGAACAGGGTTCAAATTCCTTATCTTCCAATGTGTTTTTACCAACATAGGAAAAGGTAATACTTTCTTCTGCTGAAAGAATTGATTCCCAAAAAAGTGATTCTTGGATTTCTCTGCGGTTGAGATCCCAAGGTTTGGAATCGAATCTACGTAAATTGAATCTAGATCTATCCACGGAACCAGGAAATTTTCCTTCACCTAATCCTGCGATATATACATGTAAAAAAGGAATAGGTCGCATTGGTTGTAAAAGGGAAACGGTAACACCTTCGGTTAAATAGTTTCCTCGTTGCATTGGTATGTTCGAAAAAACCTCTTCCGTGATTAAGGATATCATCTCTAAAAAATCTTTGGTTTGGTTCCAATCTTGATGACACCAAGAAGAAACAGCACGTAACCATTGATTTAAAAAATTACGTTCATTTTCCAAATCATCTTCGAAGTAAAATAATTCCTGGAATAAAGATTCTAAAATGAAGTAACGTTCTTCTTTCGGAGTTTTTAAGATTCTCTCTTTCAAAGTTGATTGGATTTTTTGAATTCGATTCCAAATTTCTACAAATTGGATCACCGTTTGGTCAGAAGAAATTTCTTTAGTCACAATTTCTGTTTCTGCCCAGGCACTATCAGAATCTGAAATCATAGACACTACAGCACGTTTGAGACCGAAGGAAATTGTATACGGGTTGTATTGCTTTCCTTCTTCATAAATTGAACCTAAAGAATCAATTAATTCCAAAACTTTTAGAGTAGAAGTTTCGTCTTCTTCGTTTCCTTTTACAATGAGAGGATTTTTGAATAGAGAATGAATGTCATCTTTTTCAAATCGATTGTTGGTTATACAACGAAACAAGGTAGATAATGCCGAATATAGTTTCGAACTGTCTTTGGCCACTAAATCTGTAATTGAGTAGGGGATTCTGAGTAATTTAGGTGAACCTTCTTTTTTTTGAGAAGTGTATATTCCGCCATCAAACACCCATTCTGCGGAAGAACGATATTCGTTCATATCAGGAACAAGAATTGCAAAATCAAGCAAACTAAGTTTGCCTTTGCTTAGATTAATTTTGCCAAGTATATCATGGGCAATCGATTCTAATTCTCGATATACTGAAGGAGCATTCCAAACCCTGACGGTTTGATCTTCAAGATAGTTCTCGTCTTTTGGAGATTCTTCTAATAAAAACGCTTTTAACTTCGATAACATCCCACCGCTAACAAATTTTGATTTTTGTTTATTGTATTTATCTTTAGCAAATTCTTTTGCTAAGTAGGATTGTGGTTTAGAAAATTTAGATAAGTAGTTTTTGTTTTTTTCTGAAGGTTTTCCTATGATTTTTCCGTTATGGAATTGGTAAATATGGATATTAAATTTCGAGTTTTCGTCGGTGGCGGTTTCTTTTAAAAAATCAATATACGTTCCAGATAAATTCGAAAGGCAAAACAAATGTAAGTCGCCACTCAGTGGCAAGGTTTTCCCTTCTTCCAAATATCGAAATAGATTTTTTGGTTTGGATGAATCTTTAAAAATTTCAGTATATATTTGTTTTTCTAATCCCCAATACGGATCTTTTTTTAATTCATTCGGAATGGATTTTTTTTCTTTGTTTAGATCCAACCAGTCCTTGATCCATTCTTCTCGATTCAATTCATAATCTTTGAAATACTTGGTAAGGACATCGGAGAGGTAATACAATTTTGGAATTTCTTCTAAGTAAGTTTCAATTTCTGGAAAATCTTTTAAGATTTTTTTTTGTTTTTGATAGAGGAGGAAAAAACAATCTTTTCTTAAGGTATCGTATTGATAAAGAGCTGTATCTTCTTCGTAAGATTGTATATTCAAAGACTGGAATATAATTTTTAAAATCGCTTTTTCTAAAAAGGTAAACTCAATATTTAGTGAAATTTGCGCTGGATTGAGTTTTGGTAGGTTTAATCGTAACCATGGGATTAAATTTTGATTGGGAACAACAACTAGCGGTCGTTTTAGTGGATTTTTTTTCTGGTCTTCCTGAATTTGTTTTCCAAGTTCGGTAGTGATATCCAACAAATGGAGGCCAGCATAATAATGTATTGGCAACGGGTTTCCCTTTTTCTTAAATCATACTGATTCTTGACTCGTAACCACCAAAGTCTATTCTTAATCAAGTTTAAATTTAGGAAAATGAAAAGAGTGGGGCGCCATTTCCGGCTATCCGCTGCAATCTTTCGCTTTGGCGAAAGGATTTTCGCTACTATCCGGGGCGTTAGAATTCATATATTTTTTAGAAAAACGGGGAGAGGAAACCCTCTCCCAATAAATGAACTAACGATTTATAGGTGAATATGGTTCAACTTAAGTGATTGTTTACTTCGATCATTCACTTTCAAAACGAAGAGTGGATGCTGTGGAAGTACTGTGTTTAAATGTTGTTGTATACAAAGAAATAGGTTTTGGGACTGCATACATTGGATCAATGTTGTCAATCGCAAGTGCAAGGCGACTTCCTACAGGAAAATCATGAGCTACTGCTTGTAAATCAACATTCAAATCTGTATCTTTTCCTTTCACACCAAATAAGGTTGCTGTTCCATGAGAGATCAGTTTGCCCGTTCCCCAAAAGTCAACTTCATAGAGATAGACCACAACATGAGGTGCTGTGTCTGAACTATTGATTCTTCCTTTGTAAAAAGTACGCCCGCGTATTTTGAGGACACTTGTCAATGGATCGGAAATATAAACCATTGCATTGGTGCGATCAATCAAATTGACATTGGTTGTTACAGGAACAGATACTGCTCCGTCCAAAATTTCTGAAAGAAGAGGGACACCGGTTGTGGCACTGGTTCCACCAGAAAGGATGGTATCGTTGCCGTTCGTTGTATTCGCAGTGGTTGTAATTTTACCAGGAGTCAATAGGCCCATTGGTCTTAAATGGTAAGTTCGTTCCACTTTATTTGGATTGGGCCAAGCAGAGTAGGTAACTCTGGATGAAGAAAAACGTTTCTGAATGGAAACTTTCGGTTTAGTCATGATTCCATTTTGAACTCCCTTCAACCAATAATCAAACCAGTCATAAGCATTGGTCCAAACATAGTTATCAAGACCAAGGATCCCACCAATTTCCGCAGTCGCATGAATCCCGTTGTTCAAATCTAACTTTTTTGGAACGGTTAACTGTTCAAAATAAGGAAGGATTTGATTTGGTTGGAATAAATTGTCTTGTGAGTTGTTTGAAATATAAACCGGTTTTCCTGCCGCATTAAGAGCATTGACTGCACTGTTAGGTGATCTTTGGCTTGCCCAGGCTAATACAGTTGCTACATCTCTTGTATCTAATAGTTTTCCAAAGTTTTCAGCAATAATTGGATCCATTCTTCCTGTGATGTAACCCGCGGTGACAAGAAGTAGTCCCCAAACAAGTCTTGGTGATTGGTTTCCATAAAGTGAATCAGGTAAACTTCCCCATCCACTCATGGCAACAGCGGTTTTGATTCTAGGTTCTTTGCTTAGTCCTAATAATGAAATGCCTGCACCATAAGAAATTCCCGCAATACCAATGTTTGCTGGATTGACTGGAGCATTTGCAAGAAGGAAATCAATTCCTTTCGAAAGGTCTTCCATATCTTTTGGTCCTGCAACGTTAATCAGTCCACCAGATGTTCCGAATCCTCTTGTATTATAACTAAATACTACATATCCTTTTTTTGCAAGTTTGGCTGCCGGAACGATGTATTCATACTCATTGAGAGCCCAACTATTTACAAAAATCACAGCAGGGAAGGGGCCTGTTCCTGATTTAGGAATGAAAAGATTCCCTGTAATTTTAACTCCATCATTACTTAAAAAAGAAATGTTGTCGTTGAAGGTAAAACTTCCATCATTTTCATTTGCAAATGCTGTTTGAATGTCTCTTGCATTAGCAGCGTTACTTAACTGGAGAGCTTCCGGTGATGCTGAAGCATTCGAAGTAGTTTCGTTTAACACGCCTAGTACGGCTGCGTTGTCTTTATTTTGGTTTCCGTTTTGCCCGCAAGCCACAATGAGGAAGATCCCAAGTGGCAATAGCAGACGATAGATTTTTTGCTTTTTCATAGTTCGCCTCTGAATTGCCTCAAATTTACCATGAATACGCCCAATTGGCGTCTAAGATGGCGATTTTGGACGAATTTTTAGGTCTAATATCATGATTTTGTACTAATTCTTTGGACGGAAAGCATCCAAAGGGTTGACGTATCCGTGCATTTTGTCCGAATTTTGCAACATGTTCGAGTTTTTTGGTTCGTGGCTCCAGTTTGGGGCTTGGTATCATTTCATTTTAGGGATCGGGATTTTAGTAAAAGAGAAGGGCTCCAAAGGTTTTCCCTTTGCCATGGTTGCCGCATTTTCTGGTGGGATTTTGATCATTTACGCCTATCGTTTGTATGTTGGTTACGAATTTCAAACATCCATTTTGAATCATGGTTACGTCCCCATTATTTTTTTGATCCCTGGCAGTATGCAGTACACGATCGAACAATTCCTAAGTCCAGAACCCATTGTTTTAGGAAAACTTCGCCGATTGTATCCTACTTTCCTTGTGATTTTCCTGCTTCTCATTTTACAAATGACAGCACCTCACCTCCTTCTTCAATCGATGAATCAAAGTTTTACGGGGGCTTCCTTTTCTATCCCAGAAATCATTTCTGGTGTTGGCTGTATCTATTGGGTTAGTACTTTTGTTTGGATGATTTACCAATACCGAATGATCCTATATAATAATCCAAACAAAGAAGCAAAACTCGGCGTACAAGTTTTAGGAATGATACTAAAGGGCAACATTACATTTGCCAGTTTTATCTTCTTTAGTACATTCTTTCGTTGGCATGCTGGGATTTATTTTACAGCAGGACTTGCAACTCTTATGGCAGTGGTTGCTTTTATTGGTACAGAAATCAACCATCAGTTGTTTAAAGATCTATTACCAGAACTTCGTCAGTCTTATCGGACTTCACGAATTTTAAATTTAAACTTAGAAAAGTTAAAACATGATTTAGATACTTTACTCAATGTAGAATTTGTATACCGCGAAGAAGATTTGAATTTAGCATCTCTTGCCGAAAAGTTAGGAATCAAAGATTACCAACTGAGTGAATACATCAATGCCTATCTTGGTATGAATTTTAACAGGTTGGTGAACGAATATCGCATAACAGAAATATGTAAATTGATAGAAGGAAATCCAAAAGCCAACCTGTTGTCACTTGCGTACCAAGTTGGTTTTAATTCGAAAGCTAATTTTAATTTAGCCTTTAAGTCCTTGAAAAAAATGTCACCAAGCGAATATGCGAAGTTAGTGGGGAAAGGGTAAAGGTTATAAAATCCCCAAAATTTAATATAAAAGATGATGGGGACTTTTTTCGTTTTTATTTCTTTGTTTTGGGTTTTTTATTAGAAACTGTATATCCTAAAGTAAATGCCATTTTCCAGATCATCTCTAAATGTTCTCCTGCTTTTGTAATACTAGATTCTGTTTTGGAATCGGGTAATACAGAATGTAAATGAAACTCATTGGTCCCGAACCTAACTACATCGGGAGTCATATGAATCCATGTATGCCAACCATATTCTCTGTTTTCTGGATAAAAGGTGAGTAGAATGCCTGGTTCTTCTATTTTTGGCATTGTTGGAATTTGATTTTCTAAATTTCGTCTGGCTGCCATATCAAACATCGTACGTGTCTCTGAATTTGGTTTTGTTTCTTTCCAATGTTTTTGGATCAAATCATCTCCTTTTTTCCCAAACCATCGAAGGAGAAGTGGTAGTCGTAGTCCTAAACTTTCTTCATAGATACTGGAATCGTATGAGTAATGATTTGTCATATCTAATCGATTTTTAATCACTTGCGAAATAATTTCAAAAGAAGATACTCCATCTAACAAAAAAAGTCGAGCCGCAAGTAAATCCTGCCATACATACCATTCAGGACTTGGGTTTTCCAATTGTGTTTTGATTGTATTTGAATCCATTTTAAAAATCTGATTCCATTTGATAGACTCAGGTTCCATCACTCTCATGAACTGTAATAGATAAGCCTTCCAAGAAGGAGCTACGTAAGGTAGATTGAAGATTTCTATAAAATATGGATACACAGCTCGACCCTGAATGAATAGGGCTTTGATGGCTTTCCATCGATCGTAAGAACCAGAATATTTATATTCATCCAAGGAATATCTTAGAGATTCAACAAGCCATGGTCCGCCATAACGCACAACATCCTCATGTTTGTATTTGTTTTCTTGAATTTTTTCGAATACATGTTGGATACTATACTTTTCTGGATGGAGGATTGCCTCTGGTAATAAGGTTTTCTTTTTGGAAAGTGTGGAAGCATACTCATCGGAATCATCAAATTTAGGTGCCTCAGTACCAGTGAGTGTTTCCCAAGCACTCCTAGCTTCTACTTCAATATAACTCCACGAATAATCAACCATTGGATTTGGATCAGCATAGATATGATACCAAAGGTAATCTTTGAATTTGTATAGTTTCTGTTTTTTGATACAACGAATGATTCCGTAAACTCGAACCTGATCCCCTTTGTTCCCTAAAATTCGTTCTGCAAATTTCGTATATTCTTTATTATCTGGTTCCAAAAACAATAGGCCTGCCATATAACATGCCTTTAGGTCGATCGCAATTCCAGGATCATTTGATTCATCAACTCCTGTGAAAAATTTGGAGAGTTCTAGTTTTGCTTTTTCTGGCTCCATTTTCGCCCAAGCAATGGCAGCTTCGGAGATATTAATGATTAGACGTAATTCCAAATAGGAGCCCCTATCTCTCCCTTTGATTTGAAAACTCTTTTTTAAATAATCCTCAATGATTCCAATATGTTCATTTAAACCTAAATGAGCACATACAGCAAAAGCACTTCCTACACTCGTTCCAAAGTATTTAAAATGGTCACGATAAGTAAAAAGTTTTTTAATTAATTCAACAGAGACTTCATCTAAAGTTAGGATTCTTTCTTGTAAAGCTTCGTTCAAATGAGTGTAGACGGTGAAAATGTTGTTTAGTGTAGGGCCTTCTTTTTGAACCTTTTGATTGATTTCTTTTACATTGTCAAGGGTCTCGAAAGTACGCCGTGCCGCATCAGCTAATATGGATTTCGATTCTTTATGATCACTATTGATTAAAGCCTCTACAACATATTCCATTCTTGGATCATCTTGTTTGAGTTTGTGAACTGCTTCCCTTAAGGAAACCATTGCTTTGTCATCATCCAACATGCCGATCGTTTTTGTGATTCCACAGAAAGCCTTTTTATTGTCTGCATCATACTTCAGCCCTTGTCGAAAGGCAGCATTGATCACAGTAGAAAGTCGTTTTTCTAATTTTTCTGGATTGTATGGCCAAGTATTATAAGCACTATCCATTCGTTCTCTAAAATAGTCTTCAATGACTCTTTTTAGGTTAGGATCTTTTTTGGATATTTCTTTTAGAATGGTATCATGTGTTGTCACATCATCTGGATATTCTTCTATTAATTGAAAAAGGTCTGAATCTGTTTTCATTCTAGATTCTAACTCTTTTTTGGAAATGGTTTTGAGATTCGATAACCCTAAACTATCGTTGTATAACTGGACATTTTTTGGTTCAATTTGTTTTGGATCGGCATTACCAAATGTTTGGGTTCTAATTTTTTCTACTTTTTCAGATGGAACATTAAACAGAGTTTTTAAGTTTCCATCCAAATAACCAAGTATATGTTTACTAAGTATTGGGATAATTTTCCCTTTCGATTTAGTTGCAAGTTTGATGGTCTCTCTACATGCATCGTCATTTTTGAGATAGAAGTGGTGGATGATCCAATAAGCAGCCAAGTTTGGATATTTTTTGATTTCTGGTTTTTCCTCCTCCCAAGTAGTATAATAGGGTGCATCTGCTAACTTTTCGGTAAATGCATAGGCGGGGTCACCATAACTATGCCCGAGTAACCATGCTGATCGTTCAAACATATCTAATGAATTATGATAGATAGGTTTGTTTTCATAAATTTTAATAGCTTCCTTTTCGAAAGATCGAATCAGACTATCTTTAATATTGGATACTAAAATTGGTTCTTTTTCTTTTTTGTCTGAATTTATTTCTTCAAATTCCTCATCTTCTTCGTCATTATAACTTTCGCTAGTTTCATTAGTCCAATTATCTGCAATAAAATGGCTAATCGAAAAATACGGCAAATTTTCTAAAACTCCGATCTCATGGTTGTAATGGTTTACTTCTATGGATTCCTTTTCATTTGGTAGTAGATTGATCCAACAGGTATCGCCACCACCGTCAGAGGCAAAGGCATAAGAACCATTGAATAAAAACATAAGTCCGCTATAAGTTCCAACTAACCAAGAAAGAACCTCTTCAGGATCCTTTATTTTGATTAATCTTTCTGTAGAAGAGATAGCATATTCAAAACCACCTTCTTCATTTTCCTCCATTTCTTCTTCTTCGGCGGAGTGGTGATCGATCATATTCCAAACATCGCTTACTTCATACATAATGGATTTATAAGCTTTTTTCAAATTTTCCCATTCTAAAATTTCTTTTCCAGGTTGAAAACCATACATGGATTCGAAGTCTTTTAGAAAACTTTGGTCGAATTTGTTTTTTTGATTGACCACATTTGAAAAACGATCTTTTAAGGATTGGAAAACCAACATCCGATCCATGATGATTTCTTTTAGGTTCCCAGAGTAAAAATCTGCTTTTTGTAAGTTTAGTTTTGTGTTTTGTTTCATGACGCTAATTCTTGATTGATAATATAAAATGATTCCGAATAGTGATTTCCGAAAATTTTAAACCATAGGTCTCCTGAATTGTCTTTTTCAAATCTTAGAACATTTAAATCGGGAGTGATTTTATGATACAAGGGGTGTTGTGTTAAGGTTAGTGTATCTAAATTAAAATTTAATAAGTGTTTTTCCGATGGGGTTTTGTTTCGTTCTTTGAGGAGTAAAGTAAGGTTTGAATGATCATGAATGGAAATGTCAAGAAATTCTAAATAAGATCCAAAATAAGATTTCATTGCCTCATCATATAAATCTAATATATGTTTTAATTCACCATCCTTGTTTCTTACTTCTAACTTTGAATCGGAATATAAAAAGATTTTATCCGAGTTGATTTTCACATTCATCGGAGCTCCACTGGTTAAGAATTCCGATATCAAGTTTCCTTCTAAATTTAGAATGTAAGCTGTTTCTAAATTATTTTCAGTTACTAAAATTCTGTTGTTACTGATTTGATTTAGATTCCGCAGGTTTTGAAATTCTAGTTTTGAGTTTAATATTTCCCAATGTGTTCCATTCCATTTATGGATTTGTTTTCTTCCACTTGTGTTGGCAAATATTACATAAGTATATAAACCAATATTTAATATTTGATAAGGGGCGGAATTTGTTAATTTTGGAGCAGGTAGGTTGGAAAACTTGTCATCGTTGAAATAAATCACCGAATTAGAAGTCCCGAATGAAACGGTATCCAGATTGGAGTGAAAAGGATTATCGCTTGCTAGATAAATTCCAATAGGAAATTCATAACGAGTAATTTCTACTCCATCATTTTTATAAAGTATAGGACTTTGGTTCCAGGAACCAATCCAGAGATTACCCAAACAATCTCGTTCGAACAAAATTTTTTCAAATCCCGTGATGATAGAATCTCTATGTATGTTTTTAGTTACGTTGATTTTGATCTCTTGCATATTGTTTCTTAAAAACTTTTAATGCAAATTGAGAACTATACCTCTTTAGGCAATTTATTTTTTATTTAAGTGATTTTGAATTCAAACACCATGAATATCACTACAAGTAAAGATGTTTCGTCTTAAAATCCACATCGCAAATATTAGTATTTTTGAATAAGGCAAGTATCATAGAATTCTTTAAGACAAACTTTGAAATTAATTAGGTTTTATTTGAGAAACAATTCATCCGTAATTGTTATTGTGGTGGCCTTCGAGGTGAAGGCTTTTTCTTACAACAATAGAAGGCTGAACTCTTAAAAAAACAGAGAAAATAAATCCACCGACAGATAAATAAATTAAAGAAAGCGAAGAACTGAAAAACTTCGCAAAAAAAATGTTCGCTAGAAACCGTGAAAGATTCGTAATGCGACCGGGTAGATTTGCTAAAAATGCTCTCTCGAATATGACTGCAGGAGGAATGTATGGTGGTTTTTAGATTTATTCTCATTATTTCAATTATCAGTCTTTTTTCTTGTTTTGGTAATTTTTTTCCGAATGAAGAAGAGACTGGTGAAGCAGCAAAAGAAAGATGTGCAATGTCTTTACTTGCATTGAATTCTGAATTAGAGGAAGGAGCTGTGATTTCTGTATCTTTGGAGCAATTAGTTATTGTAAGAAAAAGAAATCCAGTCAGTTGATTAAGTTTTGATAACCTTTTGAGACTTCCAAAAAGAATTCAATTATCTAAGGCCACATGAAAGAATTCAAAATTTTTTACCTGCTGACCATCAGTGAAAGTCGACAAAGAAGTTGGCTTGGAGGAAATCTCGGACAGGCATGTGAAGATCCATTTTTACGTAGTTAGCCTTGGTGTGATCGACTTGTGTACGGGAAAGTTGTTGCATTTTAAAAACCCAATGCCATCCTATTTAACGTCTGAATCAGGATTTCTATGATCCTTTTTGTAAAGCATGTATAGAAACAAAACTGTAAAGGATGTACGAGTACACTCAAAACACCTATCACCTATTATGCGACATAATCTATATTCTCGGAAGTTGAATCTGATGTTGTCATCTTTGGGCCTAAATAAAAGAAGCTACCGTTTTTATCAGATAAGATGAATCCGTGGAAGTTTATCTTGTCAGATTCTTTTTAATTCTTTTTGTTGAGATGGAGTGACATTTGCCTCAGTAGCATATTTTTCCACTGCGAAACGACTTCTTTTGTTTGTTCATCGATGGCTTTGATTTGAAAGTTTTTTAAATCGGCTTTTTTCCCCAATCCTTTTCAGAATTTCATATAAGATATATTAATTATTCATATATGACTCTTTATTTAATTTAAGGAGTATATATATTTATACCTGAATAATTATCTTATTACAGTTGCATATCATCCTATAATAAAAAAATGGATTGGGTACAACAGCCCGATCCATTCATTATTCATCTTCTATTGTCCTCAATTTCTTTAGGTTCTTTCTATGTAGCAAATTGAAAGTACGGTAAACTATCCTCTGGTTCACGTATCCTTTGTTTGACGAGAAAAGTTTTGATTTTACCTTTCCCTTTGATTTCGATTTCTCCTCTCTCTTCCAATTCAAAATCAGATTGAATCAATTTTGCAGTCGACTCAGTAATTTGAATTTCATTCGGTAGTCCATGTGATTCCATTCTTGATGCTAAATTAACAGCATCACCCCAAATATCGTATATAAACTTTTTAGTTCCAATGACTCCTGCAACCACTGGGCCAGTATTAATTCCAATTCGCATACTAAGTTTATGTCCACTTTTTCCAAGTCGTAACCTTGAGAGCAATGATTTCATATCCCAAGCCATATGTGCCGCGAGTAAAGAATGGAATTGGTCTGGAGTTGGTAATCCTGCCACTGCCATATAAGCGTCACCAATAGTTTTGATTTTTTCTAGTTTATACTTTTCAGCTAAAACATCAAAGTAAGAGAAAATTTCATTTAAAATACGCACCACAGCCTCTGGTTTCAGACCGGATGAAAGTTTAGTAAACCCTACAATGTCAGCAAATATCACAGATACTTCGGGATAACTATTGGCAATTAAACCTTGTTTTTCTTTTAACTCTTCAGCGATTGCTTTTGGCAAAACATTTAACAATAGTTTTTCGGCTCGTTCTTGTTCATTCCTTACCTTTTCGTATGCGTTGGCAATTTCTACTCTAGAATCTTCATTTTCCTTTAACGTAGAACGCACTTTACCCAAAACCAAATTATATCTTTCTGCAATTTGTCCTACTTCCGTAAAAGGTTCCACGGGAACATCTAAAGTTAAATCCCCCGTTTTATGTTGATAGTCCATTGATAAAAATAAATCGATGAGTTCTGTTGTGGCCTTATGTTCGGAGATATTTAAACCCATCCTTTCTTCAGTTTCATCCACCCGCAGGCGGTAAATTCGATTGATCCCTCTAAAGATAATGTAAGAGACTCCAAAGGAAAAAATACCTACCACAAAAGAACCCAAAATTTGGACTAGGATAAAATCCAATCTTCCATTAGCAGCTCCCAACGATTCAATGTCTCCAAAAATACCAACCGCTAATGTTCCCCAAAGTCCACCAACCAAATGCACTGGAACTGCACCTACCGCATCATCAATTTTCCATCTTAAAAGTAACTTCTCTGCTGGAATGGTAAGTCCACCGGCAATCATACCAATCATTGCAGCTTGTTTTGGATCTACACAATCCGCACTAGCAGTGATGGCGACAAGACCCGCCAAAGATCCGTTTAATGGTGAGATTGCTTCCGGATAACCTTTGACGATCCAAGTCAAAAACAAAGCCACCATCATAGAAAACCCTGATGCAATTATGGTATTTAAAATCACTATCGGAACTGAGCCATTAAACGCGAGGGTGCTTCCTCCATTAAAACCCATCCATCCAAACCATAGTATAATTCCACCTAACATAGCCAATGGAAGGTTACTACCAGTCACCGTGGATGGTTCACCATCTTTAAACCTTCCTAAACGCGAACCGACAACAAGAAGAAGCGCTAAAGAAACCCAACCTCCAACACTATGTACCTGTGTCGATCCAGCAAAGTCATGAAAGCCCAATTGTTCCAACCATCCACTGGAGGATTCAAGAAATGTTCCTCCCCAAACCCAATGACCAACAACAGGATAGATAATTCCAGAAATAAGAGCTGTTGCCAAAAGATAAGATGGAAATTTTAAACGTTCAGCAACCGCACCAGAAACAATAGTAGAAGAAGTTCCACAAAACATGAGTTGAAACAAAAAGAAGGTAGGTGGCCAAGCATTGTCTTTCGGAAAAGCGGGTAAAAAGAAATCTGTCCCAAACATACCATGGAAGGAAGATCCAAACATGATTCCAAATCCAAACAAATAAAATAGAAGTGTAGCCACCCCAAAGTCAGCTATGTTTTTAATAGCCACGTTAATCGAATTTTTAGCGCGTGTTAGTCCAGACTCTAATACTAAAAAACCGCCTTGCATCATCAATACAAGTCCCGAACAAACTAGAACCCATAAAATATCTAATAGATTTTTTTGAACCGACATCCCTACCCTCTAAATCGAATTTTATTTAGATGAATCTATCTAAATCATTGGATCCAATGGAATGATTTTTGTTTCTTTCAGTCCAGCAAGTCGAATTCTAGATTATTTCACCTAACATCTATTTTAAATAGAGAACAACCAATCAAAAATCATTTGAAATTGTTTACAATATGGGCAACTTGCTTATACTTTGTTCCAGCGCCACCGATCGTAGCGGAAATCCTTTCGCAGATGCGAAAGATTGGAGCGGAGAGCGGGATCGTTTCGCGAAAAAATTTTGTTCACCAAACAGATCCGAGGCGCCCAAAAAAATCCCTATTGGATTAGGGAAGAATAATTGGACTTAAGATTTTATGAAATTGACAGTAAAGGTAAAACCAAACAATAAAAACCCAGGTATCGACTTTACTACAGAAACAGAATGTACTGTCCGACTAAAGTCTCTTCCGGTTGATGGGAAAGCCAACGAAGAATTGATCGCACAACTTGCAAAACATTTCAAAGTTCCAAAAGGAAATATAGAAATTATATCGGGGTTCACTTCAAAAACAAAAAAAGTATCGATATTGTTTCGAGATTAGAAAAGATCGATCGATTCAAAAAAGGCAGAACTTTAAATTCACAGAATCCGATTCAAATGATAAATTTGTAGTTTTAAGAGTTCTTAATTTTTATCTAAAAATTTTATGACGGTGGGTTAATAAAAGTTAGCTTCGGATAGGAACACTTGATTCTTTTGGCAAGGTGAAATTAAAACGAGATCCCTTACCCAAATGACTTTCTACATGAATACTACCGCCATGTTTTTCGATAAACTCTTTACATAAAATCAAACCAAGCGCGGTACCTCTTTCTCCGATTGTACCAGGCATACTTTTTTGTTTCGCATCGATACGAAACAAATTGTTTTTAATTTCTTCTGTCATACCAGTACCAAAATCTTTGATACCAATTTGTACATCGTCCACTATAGATTCCGAGAAAATATGAATTTCTCCGCCAGGGTGCGAATATTTCACTGCATTAGAAATTAAATTTCGCAGTATTGTTTCAATCATCTTTTCATCTGCATACACAGAAACCTTAGGATCTACTGAATTTTTTACTACGATTGATTTGTTCTGAATTGAAAAAGAAGCAGATGCAATGGAAGATTCAATGGATCGAAATAATGAAATATATTCCGGGAAAAATGAAATTTCACCTGTTTGAGCGCGAGCCCAAGTAAGTAAGTTTTCTAACAATACATACACTTCGCCAGAAGATTGGAAAAGTATGCTGAGGTCATTTTTTGTACGTTTTAACGGTCTTGTATCCAAGTCTTCTAAAATCATTCCTGCAAAAGTATTCATTCCACCTATCGGGCCTTTTAAATCATGAGCGATGATAGAAAAAAACTTATCTTTAGTATGATTTAACAACTGTAATTCAGAATAAAATTTGTCTTTTTCGATTTCCGTTTTTTTACGTTTATCAATATTTCTAGATACTCCAAGGATATTGATTGTTCCGTTAGGATTCCACTGAAATACAGTATTTGCTTCTATCCATTTTGTAGAACCGTCTTTGCAGTATTGCTCTATTTCATCGCTAAATGGTATTCTTTCTCCCGTTTCTTTAAATTCCTGGATTCGTTTGGGTAAAACGTCCCAAACATATTGGAGAGATGTAGGTGTAAGAGAATCTCGCAAAGTATGTGTAATTACTTCTTCTGAGGTGAATCCAGTGATGTTGATAACGGAGGGACTAACATAGAGATATTTTTGTTCGTCATAATTTAAAACCCAAATCACATCTGTGGTGTTTTCAGCAAGTAACCTATACTTTTGTTCACTTTCCTCTTTGTCTTTAATAAAGATATCAATGCACATCATCAAAAATCCAAATGTCATCATGACCGAAGTTACATAAAAAAATAAATATGTGATATCTTGAATTGGTCCTTTTCCAAATGCAATTTGCGAAATAGAAACATCAAAAAATGTATAATACAAGAAACGTAAGATTAAAATAATACCACATGACAAAAAGAAAAATCCTGTAAAACGACTTGAGAGCCGAGACTGTCGATTAGCACTTAAAATTGTTTTCGAAGACAGAAGCAATTGTAAACCGGATGCAAAAGAAATAATAGCAATCCTATACTTAGGAGGAAAATCTGAAAACTGATGTAATACCAAGAGAACTAAAGTAACAACTACCGATAGAATACCGAATTTCCACATCGGTTTTTTATCGAACATAACAAGAATTATATTATTGGAATATACCAAAGACAATAAAATCAGCGTATTACCGATACTGATAGAAATCCAATCTGGGATCATACCTCGTAGTGCTCCCATTACAATCCATCCCAATGCCTGGATCAAAGTTGCCATTGACCAGTCTTTTACAAAACGTAGTCTTTGAAAATACCCTCTTGCTGCAAACCACAGACCTCCCGACATCAGCAAACATCCGATGATATTAATAAAAACGACTGTACGAGGATCAATGTTCATTGGGTGGTCTGGAAATTGTAGATTCCAAAGAAATAGTTTTTTTCATTGTAATTTTATCAACTACAAATGACAAAAAGAGCGGGAAATTTGCTAAACCAAGAATTCGCAAACAATCCTAAAACTAGACTTAGGCGGTTATGGTTTGATGAATTGATCCAAAAGGTAAATTAACGAGGATTCGAATTCCTTCTGGTTCTGCCTGAATTTCGAGTTTTTCAACTTTCCTTTGGGAATTATAGAAACTGCAAGTGCATTGCCGTGGATAAAATCGATCATGATATGTAATACTTTTTCCGTATTATGATGGCTAGAACAAACTGCATTGAATAAGTCCTGTAAATTTTGGTTAAGGGAAACTACAGAAGGGAAACCATCATAAGAATTTTTGATTAAATACAAAGACAAACCAGGATATTCAATAAACAAACTCCAATACCCAAGCAGATATTTTTTTAACGCCAACTTTGGATTTTTGAATTTGATCAATGTTTTTTGCTCAAAGCGGTCAAAAACTTGTCTCACCATTGCCTTTGTTAGTTCCTCTTTATTATCGAAGTAATGATAAATTGCCATTGGATCCAACTCTAATTTTGTAGCTAATTTTCTCATGCTAAGGGATTCATACCCATCTTTTTCACAAATTTTTAGAGCTGTTTGGATAATTTTTTGTTTCATTTACAAACCGGTCTCTACAGTGTAGAATATAATATCTACACTGTAGAGTAATTTTTACCTATGATAAAATATAAAGCATTTATTGCAACTAGTCTAGATGGGTTTATCGCAAGAACCGACGGGTCTATTGACTGGCTAACATCTAAAGAATATATAATCGAAAACAATGATTTTGGTTATTCGTCGTTTATGGCAAATATCGACTGTATCATTATGGGTAGAGCCACTTTTGAGACTGTATTAACCTTTAAAACATACCCTTTTGAATCCATTCCAGTTTTTGTTTTAACACGGAACCAAAATTATAAATATGAATCCCACTTTCCTATTCAGATTTTTCACGGAACTTTGAATGACCTCAACTCAGCATTGGAGGAAAAACAAATCAGATCAGCTTATATTGATGGAGGATTAGTGATTCAAAGTTTTTTAGACAAATCTATGTTAAATGAAATTACAATCACTCAGGTTCCCATATTACTTGGATCAGGGCTGCCGCTATTTACAAATTGTAAGCAAGAAATAAAATTAAAACACATTCGGACTTTGCCATTTCCGAATGGATTTGTCCAATCGATGTATCAGATTAGCTAATATGAACTTATTAGGAAAAATTTTTAGTAACAAAGATCATTGGTTGCGGGAATGCGAGATTTGTGTTAGGCAAATCCGGAGAAGCCCACAAGCCCGCCTCCACCACCCTATTCAGGGCGGGGGCTCTTCCGCGGCAATGTGACATAATGCAGATCATCCACTCCCCTCTCGATCCAAGGCTTGCTTCCTACCAACTCCTCAAAGCAAAGGAAGACCCCTCCGATACATTTATTGCGGATCATGAAAAAACAGCAGTTCGTCTTTTGAATTCAAACCTCCGTGTCGAATCGGTATTTTGTATGCCAAAATATTTGGAGAAACACAAAGACTTGATCCAATCCAAACTTGAAGACCCTAACAAATGTTTTGTTGCAGAAAAAAGAATTTTTGAAGAGACAATTGGTTTTTCAGTACACCAAGGATTTATGGCCGTAGGATTCCAGCGATGGAATTCTATCTCAGAAACCAAAAATCCGATGCTTCTTGTCAACTCGATTGTCGACAGTGAAAATATTGGATCCATCCTTCGTACTGCGGCAGCTTTTGGAATCCAATCCATCCTCTTTGATTCCAAATCGGCTTCTCCCTATTTACGTCGGAGTGTAAGAGTATCGATGGGTTCACTTTTTCAAATCCAGCTAGTGAGAGTTTATAACCTAACAGAAACGATACACAAATTACAAGACACAGGAAACAAAATTTTAGCTCTATCCCTTCCCAGAGACGGAGATACTTTGTTATCCAAAACAAAATCCATCTATGAAATGAAAAAACAAAATAATTTCGTATTAGTAGTGGGAAATGAAGCAGACGGGATCGAAAAAGATATCTTAAACCTATCCAATGAGTTAGTTTATATACCCATGAAAAACAAAATTGATTCTTTAAATGTTTCTCATGCACTCGCCGTTGCCTTATCACATTTAATAGGATAATGAACAGGAGAAGTAGTCTTTTAGTTTTCCCAGTCCCAAAAAAAATCTTTGTTTGTCATTTCCGGTTCTACATTTTTTGGAGATGGAGTTTCATTCACTGAATTCTCTTCTAAATCTTTTTTAGCAGATTCCAAATCCAAGGTCTCTTTTAGCCAATACTCTTCCGTTCCGAAATGAGGGAATAGTGACGGAAACGATGGATCTTTCCATCGTTTCGCAATCCAAGCAGCATAATGAACATATCTGACAATACGAAGTGGTTCTACCAACTGTAGCCAGTTTTCATCAAAGTCAGCAAACATAGTGTAACCTTTTAAAAACTGAAACAAATCATCCTTCCGATTTTCTTCACCTAACGGTAACAACATCCAAAAATCCTGAACAATGGGGCCTGTTAGAAAATCATCAAAATCTAAAATACTATATCCATCTTGCGAAATGAGTAAATTTCCTTTATGACAATCTCCATGAATTCTTTGGAATGGAATTTGGTATTCTTTCACAAGAGATTCAAAAATTTCAAAAGAACGAAGTGCAGTGACTTTATACCGCTCTGCCAAACTTTGATTAGGTATTAGATTATTTTCTAATATGAAATTTAAAGATTTTAATCCATAAGAAGGAATATCCAACACAGGTCTATGTTTGGAATCTGATTGTTTTCCAATGGAATGAATCCTTCCAAGTAAGGCGCCTACTCTTTCTAAATTGGAACCAGTTATTTCTTCCACAATCCTCCCATTACGTAAGGGCCAAATTGCGAAATAAATTCCCAACCATTCGAATAAAGTCTTCCCCTTGATGGATATGGGCGTTAAGACAGGAATTTCACCTAACGTTAGCTCTTGTAAAAATTCATGTTCTTCTAAAATTTCAAACTGGCTCCATTTACCAGGACGATAAAATTTAACAACAATTCTTCCGGAATTTGATGTTTCAATATCGTAAACACGATTTTCTACGCTATTTAATGGATAAAATCGACCTGTGGGCTCGTAACCCAAAGATTCAATCGCGTTGAGTATCGAATCAGGCGTTAGCTGGTAAAAAGAATGATTGATGTCCAATTTAATAATTTAACTTATGATCCGATTGCGGCCAGACGACTTTGCTTCATATAAAAGTTTATCTGCCGTTCTGAGAAGTTCAAGTGGAGTTTCAATTTGGCTGATATCCCCACCGGCAATACCACCACTAAACGAAATTTTGAAAATTTGTCCAGACTCTGAATTTAATTCCAAACCCGAAATCGTTTCCCTAATTTTATCTAGAACTCGTGTTGCATCTACAAGCCCAGTCTCGGGAAACACAATCACAAATTCCTCACCACCAAATCTAGAAATGATATCCGACTTACGGAGAGATGATTTTAATTCAGAAGCAATTCTTTTTAAAACAATATCTCCTGTTTCATGTCCATAGGTATCATTGATTTTCTTAAAAAAATCAATGTCTATCATTGCGAGAGAGAGGTTGTGTTTATGTCTTTTGCATCTTTGAAATTCTTGGTCTATACGATCTTCCATATAGCGACGGTTATACAAACCTGTCATTACATCTCGGATAGCAGTCTCTCGTAATTGATCGTGCAAAGATTTCATTCGCAAGGCACTAAAGATTCTTGCCAAAAGTTCGATTTCCTTCGCAGGTTTTGTAATGTAATCGGTAGCACCTGCTTCAATCGCAAGTTTGAGATTTTCAGGTTCCGTATGGCCTGTCACCATAATGACAGGTAACCAACCGACTGGTGAAGAAGAAAAAATTTCCGATATAAGTTCAATTCCAGATCCATCAGGCAATTCCCAATCCAAAAGAACCACATCAATTTGGTCTTTGATGATGATCTCCCTGGCATCAGAAAGATTCACAGCTTCCAACGGGATATACCCATGATTGGTAATCCAACGATTGAGAAGTTTTCTCTGAAGTTCAGAGTCTTCTATGATAAGGATTTTTTTACCTTCTTTCTCCATAGTCCAATGATTTTATTTTTTCTTTTTTTTACCTAGTATTTTTTCAACTTCGCCTTCTTCCATAGGAACTTTTACTACAGTTCCCCCTTCTTTACGGATTTGATCTAGGTCTACCACTGCACCAGTTAACAAACGAGAGGCTTTTTTGGATCCGTCTTTGACACCATAAACAACCCACTTGCCACCTTCCAGGGATAACACTAAATAAGTACAATCAGCAACGGCGAGCACTGAATGGGCGGAAATATGAGAGACAAATTCATAACTTAAAACAACTCCGGATCCCACTGCCACTCCAGTAGGAACACCAACTGCTTTTGTTAATTGGTAAATCCCATAAGTAGTTCCTGTCCCAAAAGAAGCAACAGTCCCGGCAACTCCTACAGTTCCTGCAGCAACTTTTGAAGAAGTATAGGTTACTGTTTGTGCAGTTGCGGATGTTCCTGCCACGGTAGCCCCTGTGACAGCACCACCAATGGCAAGTCCCCCACCAAGAACCGTCTGTCCAGATGTAACGCCCGCTAAACTCATTGGTGCCAGAATATATTTCCCCGAAGATTCTGTAACTACAGCAGCTGTTTTGACAGAGTATGCAGAGGTTTTTCTGGCGACTCCAGAAGTAATTTTTGCACCTTTTTCCATAGAGAGAACTGATTCACTTAAAACAACCTCTGTGCTATTAAGTAGAGCACCTAATGCAAGTTCAGCACTAGGTGCGGTGATATAAACAACCCCTTTTCCCGCTAAAGCAAATGTTTCCACCAAACAATAAAGACCCGTACCAGCGCCATTGGTGATAATTGCAGAAGGATAAATGATTCCATTCCAGGTCACATATCCGATGGACAATACGGTTATTTTTCCGATAGGTTTTATGATAGTATCATAAAACAAAGCCTTTGTGAATCTTGAAAATGCTTTGAGCAAAGCAACAGGAACCCCTTCATTATCTGCAATGGATTCCAAATCTGCCTTAGCACGACCTAACTCCTCGGAAGTATCTTGACCAAAAGTAAAAATAGTTTCTTTCCAATTTCCGAAAATTTTTTCAGAAACAGAGGAACGAAGATTTTCGATCTCAGAGAACCTTCGTTTCCAATCCCCAGATTTTAAATCGTCAAAAGATTCATTATAAGAAGACTTCAATGCATCATCCAAATCCACATACCCAAGAACCGTTGACTCAAATACATTTTGGAACTCTTGTTTGTATTGATTGAATCTTTTTTTTGTTGAAGGAGAATTATCTACTGCCTCTTTTTGATTGAGTTGCATCTCTGCCCATTCATCCCATTCCTTACGAATGGCTACTGAATTTGCCACAACCGCCTTATGAGCATCCATACCTCGTTCTACCGATGATCCAACCATTCCGTAAGATTCTGCTATCGATGTGTACATGATGAATAATCCTGGTTTGGTGGCGTTTTCACTCAGATACTGAACTGCAGCCTCCCCGCCGGCATTTAATTTTCCTGCAGCAGACCAACTCATTTTAGTCCCATCTTTAACGATCACAACAGACTCACGGGCTTTTAAAACAGAACGAGAGAATTCATCGCCGGCAAATCCGATCCTTTGATCTAAAACAAATATCGTCGACTCATGAAACGGTGGAATGAACTTAATGCTTGTTCCTTTTACCGGGAGGGCTCCTTGGTAATAAAGAGAAGTATGACCTTCAATCGCTAACTTTTTGGTATTCTTAAGTGGGTCTTCATTCTTTTTATCTGTACCAGAGCAGTTAAAGAGCAAAACCAAAAGAGATAAAGAGACTAGTAGATTTTTGTATAATTTTGATTTCATTTTTTTTCAGAAGCCTTTACTTTCGCACGTTTTGATTGTTCTGCGATTTCCGCATCCAATACTTTTTTGATGATCTTGGGGTCATCTGTTAGGATTTTCACTTTCCCTGCTTTTTTAGCTTCTTCTAAATTAATGACTGTCCCTGTAGGAACATCGTCAAACCCAGAATAGTTGCCTCTTACCACTGCAATCGCAACGCGAGGGCCATCATAGATGATTAAGATCGGTCCATCGACAGCTGTTAATAACAATTGCGGAGGAATGACTGTTATGGCTCCATAACCCAAAACCAAACCAGAACTCATCATATAAACACCGGCTTCCGATGTTCCTTTAGCAAAATCATAAACCATCCCTGTCGCATATGCACCTGTATCGTAAGTTGCACCACCGGCAGTACCAATCACACCACCAGCTGTGGTTCCCGCAACAGAAGTCACCTGGTTAAAAGCAGCGAGTGTTGTTCCCGTGGTGTATGTTGGAACAGTAGAAGCTGCAGACAAAATTCCAATCGAACTAAATAATCCCGTTTCCAATGTCGGTGAAAACACTCGATAACCAGACCTAGTGGAATAATAAAATACAACTCCCGTTGAAATCAATGCTCTGGATGAAAAATTCATTGATAGAGATAGAGGAACATAAACTCCGTTAACAACAAGAATCTCCCCTGTACCTGCTCCCGTTTTAGCGACTGGTGATATCATTACTTCTTTCAGTGCGACAGAATATCCCTGGAAAATATCAATTAGTGCCAAAAGAGAATTCCCACGTTCTCCAGACTCTTCATAGTTTCTTGTAAACTCATTAGATGCTTTTGCAAACGAATCACTCCATGCAGAAACAATTTGATTAGAATTTTTTTGCAAAGTAGATCCAAAAACTTCTTTTATCTTATTTTCATCTTTACTGTGTTTCCGATTCACCTCTCCCAAAACAGCTGACATTTGTTTGTAGTCTGATTCAATTTTTGGTACCAAATAAATATACCCTTGGACAAACCGTGATCCTGCTTCTTGAAAACTTTCTCGAGACACCTTCCATTCTGCTTTACTCAGTTGCCAACCAGCATCATAAATATCTTCAGTCCTAGAAGAAGCATCATCAAACCCAGTACGAGTCCAAGAAGCCACGGCTTTCATTGTATCACCTAACTTTCCTGGGTAATCTTCACTTCGTTTTTTCATATGAACAAGAACCATCGCTTTTGCGACACGGGAGCTGATCCCAAAATTTTCATACGCTAGATCCACAGTATTTTTACCGGAAGGAATGACAGCCCATCCATGTTCCAGGAGATTTTTTCTGGATCCAAGGGAGTTTGCCGTCAGAGGGGCAATTTTTTTGAATGATTGCGGTTTGTTCTCAGAGATTACAGATTCGCCAAGAATTTTATCTGCTTTCTGTGAACCAGAACATTGCAGGAATAAGGTGGTAAAAACCAGAGACCAAAAAAGGAAGGAAACAAATTTCATAAGATGAGGGAACGTTATAGAAGCGAATTAAATACGCAATATAAAAATTATGTTTCCTTGCTTAATCCATGTTTAGTGAGGCAAAAAAACCACATCCTTTTATTTAAGTGACCTTAGAGATTACAGAATTATCATTACACCTATGAAGAAACTGAACATATATCTTGCACTCATTGCCTTGGTATTGTGTGTCATAATCGTTATCCGAAAAAATGATCTGACTTTAACTAAAGTTGCCAGTTTGCTCGCCATCTCAAAAACATCTGAAACCTTCAACTTTCATACCGTTGATGCAATCGCAAAACAGAAATTAAAGTCTAAATACTCTCCAACTCCTGAATTTAAAATTCCGGGACTAGACGGGATCAGCTTTGATGACTATAGACAAATCGAATACAAACCGGATGTTGCCATTTGGAAAAATCTAGGCCTTCCCTACCAACTGCATTTTTTTCATCCAGGTCATATCTACAGTAATGGAATTCAAATTTATGAAGTCATTGGTGAAAAACCTGTAGAAATTCCTTATGATGCCTCTCGTTTCAATTTTGGAGATTTACCACTCTCCGATGAATTCGCAGAGCTGTCTAAAAAACTTCGTTATACGGGTTTTCGTGTCCATTATCCCATCAACCAAAAAGAAGCATTAGAAGAATTTTTAGTCTTCCAAGGGGCATCTTACTTTAGAGCCATTTCCAAAGACCAAGTTTATGGATTGTCAGGGAGAGGACTAACCATAAACACAGGACCAAAAGACAGAGAGGAGTTCCCGATCTTCGAAAGTTTTTATATCAAACGACCACAAAAAACAGATACCTCCATTACCATCTACGCAATCATGAATGGAGAATCAGTTGTTGGTTCTTATGAGTTCATTGTAAAACCTGGAGAAATTACAACCATAGATGTTCGTGCAAAAATATACTTACGCAAAAAAATCAAACGCCTTGGTTTTGCACCCATCACTTCCATGTATTTATACGGAGAATCAGACAATCCAATTTTGG
>NZ_RQFK01000039.1 GCF_004770765.1 Leptospira noumeaensis
GCCAGTTGGCAAGAGGGTCGCAAACCTTCTATATTCTGCAAGTACTTCTAGCTGTTAGGGGGTATTTTTCTCTAATTTAGAGGTTCTATCTTGTATCTCATTTATATCCTTTCTAATTCTTGACAAAATATCCAAAAACGAAGTTAAATGAGAATTTAGGAAAACTTTAGGTTGAAATGCTTGCAGTCCCCGTTTCTGTTGAGCGAATTTTAGAAAGCGACGACTGAGCATTAAATATATATTAACTATTGGTTTTCTATAATAACTTTCAAAGTCTTGGTTAAGTCTTTAAAATTATCTCTTCCAACATAGATAGTGAATTGTGAAGGTGTGGTTGCGCTTGCATTAAATACCCAAATGTCACTGACCGATGAATTCCGAGTCATACCAAGTGTGTCATATCCTTTTGTTGCAGTGGTATAATCAAAAGGGCAAGTCATAACGGTTGATTTTTCGTAGCCTGGGCCAATGTCTTCAAGGGTACCACTCGAGTAAACAAATCTTATTCTGTCGGTGCTGGCAACTCCAGTAAAACTCAAGATTACCCTTTGACTTTCGGTAGAGCCGTTCTTGGTCGATTCCCAAGTATCAATCGTTCTCAGGGTTCGATTGACGTCAAATTTCCCTGCCATATGTAAGTTGGCCGCCGCTGCACCCGTGCGATAGCCGCAAGCAGTATTTATGGATGTGTTTTTAGTTAATGTTGATAAAAGCAAAAGCTGAGTCAGGTCTTTTGAATCATCTTTGCTAGTAGAACAATTTGCCATAAAAAAAACGATAAGAAAAACAATAAGAAATTTCTTCATAGTGCAAAGTATTAAATTGTTTTTGTTTTGTTCAAGTGATAAATAGCCGTTAAATGGAGAAGTATTCTAATTTTAGAAAATTCTGAGATAGCGTTTTAGAGGAATTTGGAATTCTTACAAAGACCAGCTAACGCCGAATCGCTAATTCCTAAAGCGACATAGTTATTTAATCTTTCTAAATTCTTTTTCTAGAGTGTCTGCTTTTTCACGAAGTTTTTCCACTTTCTCAGAAATCCATGATTTTAAAATAGAGCGTTCTTCTTTATTTAAGGTTCCCCCTTCTTTGTAAATCCTATAGACTTCTTCTGGCTTTCTTTTAGGATTAATTTCCTTTTCATCTTTTTCTGAATCGGAAAGTATTTTTAGTGCCTCTGTCAAATGTAAACCTGAGTTTACATTTGGAAGTTTGTCTTTGTTTTCAAATAATCTCATGTACTTGTTTGCTGTCATTCTTGAGAAAGGTAGGTTTGACTCGATCCAAGGTAAAAAATGTCCATGAGATAATTCCTTCTTTTTTCGATTTAAAATTTCACCGATCAAAATAGCATTTTGCAATGCATTGTTTAAATTTGCGCCAATCGATTCGTGAAGGCCTTGGATTTTTTCGATATCGCGATCTTTTGTTATGGCACCAGCCTCATCTTTACGAAGTCCAGGTCGATTACCAAATAGTGAATCCTTTCTAGTCATATTTTTGCAATTTCCTTGGCTAAAATTCTAAACTCTTCAGCGCTAGTGGAGCCTTCCTTTAAAGGTTTGCCTGAGTCGGAAGCTGTGGCAATGGCTTCTGATTTATGGATTAATGCTTTTGTTAAAGACAAGCCACCTTCGCGCAATGTTTCTACTCTTTTGTCCGTAACGGAAGATGGTACGCCTATAAACAGTTTATTCTCGCCAGCTCTTTTAACTTTTGATTCTAGAATTGAGTAACCCTGGATGTTCCAACGTGAATAACCAACAGGACAAAGCACAGTGTCGGCAACATGTAATCCGCAAGAAAGTTCAAAAGATATTGCAGGAGGAGTATCAATCAATACGAAATCGTACTTTAAGTTCCTTAGCATCGAGTCAAATCTTAGAGGTGCTGCGGTATCAAACAATAATTCGAATGCAATTTGTGATAATTCTGGTACGGAAGGGATGATATCAACATTTAAGGGGCTTTTGAATATTGATTCCTGGATTGGTAAAGCGCCTTTTAAAACACGCCCGATACTTTTTTCTTGAATTGTGTCTACTTCTTCATCTCTTAAGAAGAAGTCGGTTAGGTTATTATTATGATCCAAATCAATCGCAAGTATTTTCTTTTTTGCCGATTGTAAAGCTAGAGAAAGAAAAATGCTCAGTGTAGTTTTACCCACCCCACCTTTTAGAGATGCTACTGTAATAATCTTCATTTTTTAAAACTATTCCTGGTTTTCTCGAATTGGCAAGAAATGATTTTTTTTAATCCGGAACTTTGTGTATTTTAGTGTTAATTTTTGAAAAGATTTGGGATCCTCTTAGGGGTAATTTAGCTTACGAAAATCGCCCCTAAGAAGCAATTCCCAAAAATAAACGCTTTTGAAGCATTCTATCTGATTTCTGGACTTATATAAAAATTTTGAGTAGTTGGCAGTATAACAGAAAGTAGGTTGTCATTTTAATTTCCTTGACTAGAGATAGTTGGAAATTTTATGACTTACTAATCTGGCTGGAGCCAAAAATATAAGGTTTTGTTAGTTTAGAAAATGGAAATATTTCTATTTGCCAATCATGTTCATTTTGAGTTAAAAATAACAGAGAAATTAACGGTATATTTTTCTAGACTGATAGAAACAAAAATAGGCGAATTATTCCAATTCAAAGGAATTAAGATTCCGTATCGAGAGAGGGGAGAAATACAGGTCTTAATCAATAATTTGAAAACGTTATATTCGGAATCAAATGATATCAATAGTATTTCGGAAGTTGAATTTATTCAGATTTTTTCCAGAGATGAGGAAAATGAAACAATCGCATTTTTTGAGTTGAATCGAAAAGAGGACTTACCCATAAAATTTGAAGTCGATTTCTATTATAAAAGAGCTCAATCACCTAAAGACCACATCATTCTGAAAGAAGACCCTTTTTTGATAATTTATAATAATTATATTTATTTTAATAATGATTTTGAAATAAAATGCGCTCTTTTTCAGAAATTCATCGAATCTCAGTATGAGAATATGTATCTTAAAATTTCTGAAAAATTTTCTTTTTTTCAACTAAAACGGAAGTATATTCAAAATGCTGATCTTTTGCAGATTTATCATTTTATTTTATTAGAAGAAAATGATAAAGTAGATTATTCACATGAAACTGTTCAGAATTTTTTAATCGTTCAAAAAATTCGTTACCTAATCAAAAAAGATAAAATTGTATTCGTGCCGGTTAATTCAGTCGTAATCGTCATAAAAACTTTCCTTGGTATACGAAATACCCTACAAAATACGCCACATATCCCGGAAAATCTATAAATTAAACAAAAACGAAATATCTGTTAGTTTTTTTGCAAATCTATCCTGTTAGATGTCGATACCTTGATTAAGGTATTTTTTAATAAATTGATGAAGTTAAATTATATTTTTCTTCTTTTCTTCTGCTTTTCTGTTTCGCTTTATTCATTGGAAGATTCGGGTGAGGTGCTTCTCGTCGATTCTGTAGATATTGAGGAAATTGCCCTCACCAATAGTGTAATATTGCACAGTATCACCGATAGGCGAGGGATTTTTAAAATGATTTCTGCTGAAAAATGGCGAAATTATTTGCCAAGAGTTGGGATCAGTTATTTTGGTTTGAAAAACACAAATATTAACCAACCTGACAGTCAATACAATGATATTCGAATTCAGCTAAATCAATTGGTCTACGATGGCGGTGAAAATTTCCACGAAATTGAATCTGCTAGACTACAAGAGTTATTAAACAATCAAGATTGGACTATTGCGAAGAATAAAATTTCATTAGAGGTTCAAAAGGCCTATTTGAAGTTTTTGAGTAACAAGTTTAAACATGCTATGCTGACGAAAACAATGGAGAGGATCGATAAATTGCATATAGATTCTGAATTGGAAGCAAAATCTGGCTTCAATACAGAATTGGAGCGTTTAGAGTTAGAATCCAAAATCAGGGACATAGAGCTGATGTCTCTGAAGGCATTCTCGGCGATTAGGCTAGCTGAAATTGATTTAAAAAAGCAAATGAATTTACCTTTGAATGTTAAGTTGATGCCAAAGGATTCAATTCTTGAAGATTATATTCTTTTTCAACCTTCCGAGTTAATTAATATCTCAGAATATCTTTTGAAGAAACCAGAGCTGAAAAAAAGCAAATTAGCCATTGAAAATCTTAGAACGAGACAAGAAATATTGGATTCCTACTGGAAGCCAAAGGTAATTCTGGGAGGTTATTATGGAAAAAATATTAATGGTCCTCTTCCTGTACAAAACGATGTTTTTGGGTTTAATATTGGATTACAGACTCAGCTAGGTAGTACTACAAACCAATCAAGTTTAAATTCCGGAGTGCAGTCAGACGGAACAGGTATCCAAAGAATCCCGGGTTATGGCCCCCAATTCGTTGGAAAAGGTGAGAACGCATTTAATAGTACAAACTTTAATCTTTTTGATGATCTGAGTTACAGTAGAAAAATTTATGAAGGGGAAATCTCCATTTCCGACGCTATCAGGAACCAGCGAAATCTAGAGATAACTTTAGAAGCAGAAACTTATAAATCATTAGAGAAGTTGAATGAGAGTTGGCAAGTGATTCGAATCTCCAATGCAAAATTTTATCAAAATGCTGAAGCGTGGAAATCTGCAATACTTAAATTTGAACGGGGATTTATGAAATCTTCAGAGTTACTTAATTTTGAATCAGAACTATTGCGATCTTTAGATGATCTTTGTTTAGGTTACTCCAGTTACATAGAAGCTACATATGAATTAGCATATAATCTCGGTGTTAGTAATGATGAGTTATTGCTAGTTAGAAAAGAAAAATCAAAAGGAAACTCGATTTTTAACGAGTTGATGAAAGCCGGATATTTTGATGTAAAAGGAAAGGTTGACCAAAAATGAAGTTAGTCGGTTGTAATTTATTTCTTTTATTCTTCTTTAATGTTTGCAGTCCCTCTGGCAAAAATTTGGATTCATTACTTACTTTTGTAGATGGAGATGGATCTCCAAGAATTGTTGTCGCTTCACCCACAATGGGTGAAAAAAACTTACCTAGAAATGTAAGTATTTCGGTTCTGTTCTCAGTACCAATGAACATTAATTCTTGCGTTCAAAGTTTTTCTATAGCACCAAATACTTTAGGTTTCTTTGATCTTTCCGATTTAACATTAAAGTTTACGCCGAGTTCTTTATTAGCTTTTGGTTCATATACTTATACCATTACCAAAAATTGTGAATCGAAAGAAGGTACTGATTTAAAAGATGTTTTTTCTGCCAATTTCTCGGTCGGTGAAGCTGTTAATGCGGGAAGCAACCCACAAATAACTGGAGTTTTTGTTTCTGCAGGCACAGTAGCTGATTGTAATGCAGGGATAGCGAATCGGGTCAACGTTCTAAGTTCAGATTATATAAATGTTTGTATGGGTAGTCCTACCACGAATGAAATCGAAGTTGTTTTTGATAGGGCTATGGATCCTAGTTCAGTAATTTCTGCAATTCAGATATCACCAAATATTTCTGCTAATTTTGTTTGGCCTTCTGCAAACCATCTGAGAATTGTCCCTGATAGGCCGCTAAATGGGAACATTCGGTATTCCGTTACAGTCTCTGCAGCTGCAGCAGATACTTTGGGTAGTCGTCTTCTTTCGCCAGTTTTTAAAAGTTTCCTTGTTGGTTCTGAAAATCTTGTGCCAACAGCAACTAGCATAACAATCGCTAACGGAACTTTGGCTGATTGTCTTTCAGGAATAGGCACCATTACCAATATTCTTGTCACTTCAGTTACTAACGGCTGTTTAGGTAACCCAACTGTAAATCCAATTGTAATCGATTTTGATAGACCGATGAATCGATCTATAACAGAATCAGCAATTTCTATTTCTCCGTCCTTAACAGGAACATTTCTTTGGTCTATGGCTGATGCAAGGGTTACTTTTACTCCAGATGCAAAACTGGTTTATGGAACACGTTACACTTTGACAGTTAATAAGAATGCGATATCGGCTAATGAAATCAATGTGAGCCAAAATATTTCATATAGTTTTATCGCTGGTGGGGCTATTGGAGATGCACCAGTTGTTCAATCGATAGGAGTAGTTTCGCAAGGTTGTTCGAATACATTTCCTGGGACTGGTTCTGTTACTGGCGGGAACTGGTTAATGCCTCAATGTTTTTGGGATAATAGTTTACCAATGCTTGGACCAACTTCTTATTATTTCAGATCTGGAGATGATGGCAATGGTGATTTTAATATACCAGATGCATGCGCAGATGTTAATACAGATAATTTCAAATTAATTTTTTCAAAATATATGGATACAAATACAACTTTAAATGCAGTTCGTCTGCGTCGTATGTCTCCGCCTTCCACAATTGTCCAATTATCTTCCTGGGTCTGGCGTGATTGCCAAGCAACATTTCCATTCGGTTGTAGAGTCTTAGAATTAGCTTTTGCGGAACAAGAGGCTTCCTGTAACGATTCATTATTCGGAAATGCTTTAACTTCTGGTGATTTCAATTTGATGCGATCAGATAATGCTCCGGCTGGTTTTCCGTTTTATATGATAACTGTTGATACATCAGCAAAAGATACGATGGGCGCATCATTACAATCAAATTTTAATTTTACTATGGAGGCCAAATGAGGTTGTTTTTAGCAATCGTTGGACTTTTTGTCTTTTTATCCTGCAAAACTCCTAAAGATAGTGTGGATTTTGGAATTAATCCCGAACAAGGGAATAAAAAAGTTCTTTTAGGTGATTTTAGACAAAAAACTAACATACATTCAATGAACTTAGGAAAGATCGCAAAAGATATTGCCTTGATCGAATTGATGAAAATAGGGTATCGCGTTGAGGTTTTTGAAATACCTCATGATCCCATTTTTTTGAAAAAAGAAGAAAGCAAATCCACACTTAAAAATATGATTTTTAAGGCTGCGGGCGAACAAAATGAAAGAACGATATCTTCTGAAGTGTTTGATTCGAGTTTTATCGCTGAATTGAGTAAAGATAAAAATTTTGATTACTTTATACAAGGAAAAATGCATATTTATAAGGATGAGTTTAAATCAAATGCGCCTACGGAAATTATTGTATATATTACATTATCAAGTTCCGAAGGTAAACTGATTGCTGCGATATCTTCAAAAGTAAAATCTTCTCACGAAATTAACTCAGAAGATATTAATGAAGCTGTTTCAAATGTAATCAAAAAAGTACCGCAGGTAATCAATAAATGAAATATATATATTTATTCCTCTTTTTACTAGCGATTGGGTGTGGTAATTCTCAAGAAATAAATCTTCAAAAATATGTTTTAGCAAAAGGATATTTTTTTAAAGGAGACTTAAATAACTCAGAAAAGATATTTAAAGAAATATATGAAGACGATTCTGAGTTTGAAGATGTAGATTTACATTTAATCAAAATAGAATTCTACCGCGGAAATTTTCCAGAAAGTTTGGAACTAATTGAATCGACATTAGAAAGAGGAAGGTGGAACCAACAGGCCCTAGCTTTCAAGACTCGAATTTATCTGTTAAATCCAGAGAAGAAGGATGAACTTTTACCGTTGGTCGAAAAACTTCTAAAATTAGATTCCTCCAATATTGATGCTTTGTTGTTGGCTGGTAAAGTGTATACGATTCATAATAAGATTTCGGATGCAATTATTGTATACAATAGAGTGATATCGGAAACCGACCGAATACGGTCTGCTCATTTGGAGTTGAGCAAAATATATAAAAACTTAGGTATTAAAGAAAATGCAGAAATGCATGAAAATAGTGCTAAAAGGTATTCAGATTTTACTCCAAACGAGGCTAAGCCTATTAAAGAAGCTGTATTAAACAAAATTAAAAGTAAGAGGAAATAAGAAATGGTAAATAAAATAAAAAGTCTGTATTATCGGTATAAGGGAATTGTGTGGCCAACTCAACCAATGGAGAGTGGTGAAGTAAGTGATTTGCATAAAAATGCACTGAGAGATTTACTGCTAGTATCAGGAATTTATTTAATTCTATATTTTTTCTTCTTTATAGTAAAGTATTCAACTTACCAAAAATATAATAATCAAGTTGTTGCTGACCTGAATGCAAAAAATGCAAGTGGGATACTTCATTTTTTAAATACTTATCCAGGCAACGTGATTTATATCTTTATTTCCCTAATCATATTTTCAGTTATGATGGTTTTGGTTTCTTATTTACTGTCTTTCCTCTTGGAAACAGAAAAACGGAAATTCGCTATTCATTCTGCAATAACCTTACGATCTGTTGCTACTGCTTTTTCCGTGTTTCCTATTGTGTTAATTGTAAATAGTGTTTTTCCGATTAATGAATCATCTGGACGATTTGCATCATCATTACTTGTTTCTTCTTGGATAATTTTAGCGGGAGCTTCCTATATACTCTCTGTTAGAAGTTATATGATTGATAATGCAAGTATGTATGGTCAACCGAAAAGAAGAAGTGCTATCGTTTGGACGATACCTTTTTATACCGTTCTGAACTTTATGTTTGGAGTAATTTTTAATTAAAAATGAAATCAATTTACGAATTCTTAAAAAGTATACCATTTTTTAGCAAATTTGTCATAAGCGGACTAATGTATTTATTGGTAATGGTTGCTTATTCAAATTTAACATGGCAAGACTTTAGGGCAAGAATTCCCGCTATAAGTAAAATACTTTATTCAAAAAAACTTTCTATTTCTTACCAAATAGAACATTACAAAAACACCAATAATGACGAAAAAACAGAAGATATTGAAAAAGATGGAGCAATATTTGTATCAGTCGTTGCGCTAAAAGAATCTGAATATTATCCAAAAATTCAGAACACTGCGATACTTGAGCCGATACAATCTACTGACATTTATTCAAAAGTCAGTGGAAGGATTGAAAAGATTTTTGTTCAGGAAGGTGATAAAGTTAAGTTAAACTCTAAGTTGTTGAAGTTAGATAGTTTAACCTATGAACTGGATCTTATAAAACAAAAAGCAGCAGTAGAAACTTCGAAAGCTCAATTCCGACTAGTGAAGGAAAAACTTGTCAATGCGGAGCGTATGGTTGAAGTAAAATGGTATGAAATTGAAAAAAGAAAATTATCAGTTCAAAAAACAAAATCTGAATTAAACCGCATTCAAGAAATTTATAATAAGAAAAAGGAATTATTTGAAAATAACGTTATCACTCAAGAAGAGTTAGAAAATATCAACTTAGAATTACGGAACAGGACAATTGCCCATGAGACTGCCGAACGAGATTTTGAAGCAATTTCACTTGGTATGCGTGATGAAGATATCACGAATGATGGGCATCCCATACCCGCAAAGTTTTCAGATAAATTGAAATTACTGAAAAAAATTAATACCAAAATAGAACGCTCCGAAATTGAAGTAGCAGAAAAAAATATAGAAGTAGCAGAGGCGAACATCAAAGCTTCTGAAATGTTAATTAAAGAAGCAACGGTTTCTTCACCTATTGAAGGGTTGGTCTCGAAGATAAATCGGTCAGAAGGGGAGTTAGTAAATTCTGGCACAGGGATGTCCAGTCCCATTATGACAATTATAGATGTTCGTAAATTGCTTGTTATCCTTGCGGTGAATGAAAAGGATATTAGAAGATATCGGGTTGGACAAGATAACTACATTACTGTCGATTCAATGCCTGATAAGAAATATACGGGAAAAATCAAAAGAATTAATCCTGCAATTGATCCCAAAACTCATACATCAGAAATCAAAATTGAACTTACTAATTTAGATAATATCTTGCGACCAGGTATGTTTGTTAGGTCAGAGACTGTTATTGGAGATGTTAAAAAGGGTATTCAAATACCGTTAAATTCCTTAATACCGAAAGACGAAAAATCCGGTTATGTCTTTGTTGCGAAAGATTCAAAAGCATATAGGTTAGAAGTTGAATTAGATGAAAAATTGGAAGATATAGCGATAATTAAAAAAGGTCTTAAAGAAGGGGATTTAATTATCACTTCCAATTTAAACAAATTGTTTGATGGCGCTCAAGTAAACTTTTCATCTATTTAAAAGAATGATCCGTACACTAATTACTGCTTTACTTCATAAACCAATTGCAGTATTTATGTCTGCTGGTTTGGTTTTGATTTTTGGTGTTATATCCTTTCAGCAGATCAAATTTGCCTTACTTCCAAATATTGAATATCCTAGATTAACTATCTTAACAAAGTTCGAAAACTCCTCAGCAGTTGAAGTTGAGAATTTAGTAACAAAATATTTAACTGATTCCTTAAATACTGTTCCGAGAATAGAACAGATTGAATCCGATTCATACCAAGGTCTCTCGATTGTCAGAATTCGATTTAAGTATGGAACTGATCTAGCAATTTCAACTCTTGAAGTTCGAGAGAAATTAGATCAAATTCGAGATTTATTGCCTAGAGATGCCTCAAGACCGTTAATAACCCGTTTTAATCCAGGCGAGAGCCCTTTTATGCAAATTGCATTTACTTTTAAAAATGCCGAGGATGAAAGGAAATTACGACCATATTTAGAAGAAAATGTATTATTTTATTTTGAAAGAATCGAAGGGGTCGCAAGTGTACAAGTTTCTGGTGGTTATAAAAAGGAAATTTTAGTAGAAATTGATCCTGAAAGGATGAACTTCTATCGCACGACCATTGATGAAATTAAACACAAAATAATTAGCCAAAACAAAAACATCCCAGCCGGTCAACTTCCCTACGGAAATAAAGAATTACTAATAAAAACCAAATCTCAGTTTGAAAGTTTGGAAGATATAAAAAATCTAATAATTGGATCCACACCCAATTTTGAGAGATTCAATTTATCGGATATTTCAGAAATTAAAGAAGTTTTTAAGAAAAAACAAAGTTATGTAAGATATAACGGAAAAGACGCTGTTATATTAAGTTTGTACAAAGAATCCTCTCGTAATAGCTTCGCATTATCAAAAGAAGTTAAACAGGTCATTAAAGACCAAAATGACATATTTGGAAAACTTCTAAACTATGAGATTATATTTAATGAATCCGATTATATTGAATCATCAATCAACAGTTTGATACTAAGTTTGGTGATAGGTGCTTTTCTTGCCTATCTGTCATTATTAATAATTTTAAAAAATACGATTAGCCCGACACTTCTGGTTATAACAATCCCTATTTCAATTATATCGAGTATTTTAATATTTAGGTTTATTGGGATTTCTTTAAATCTAATGAGTATGGGTGGTTTAGCCATTGGAATTGGAATGCTTTTCGATTCTAGCAACGTAGTATTATCAGGTATTGAACGTAATTTACATCTAGGGAAGAACTTACAAGACTCGGTAATAGAAGGGGTAGTGGAAGTTTTTGGCTCAGTAAGTTCGGCTACATTAACCACAATCATTGTTTTTTTGCCTTTAGTATTCTTAGAAAGTCTCGTCGGGATACTTTTCTCCGAAATGGCCTTTTCTATTATTATCATTATTTTGGTAAGTTATATCATTTCGTTTTCGTTTTTACCAGTTACGACAATGGTTCTGTATAAATTTCGGAAAGATAATCAGGAAAGTAGGTTCTTATTGTATCGAATCTTTGATGAAGAGAGGATTAAACAAAAGTATGTAAGATTTTTACAAATTTTACTAAAGAACCCTAGTAGATTATTCATTTTACTTCTTATTGGCCTTTTTTTCTCATTAATCACTATTATTTTTTTGGATTTAGATTTTCTTCCAAAAATAAGCACAGGAAGATATGTTTTACGTGTAGAATTTCCTAAAGGTTCGCCGCTACATTTGATGAATGAAAAATCACAACTGCTCGAACAGGAAATTAGAGGAAAATTTAATCGAGATTATTTCACAATCGTAAGTAGAGATGAATTAGAAATTCTAAAGAATCCAAACCTTCAAAAAGAAAAGTATATGGTTCAAATTGAATTTTCTTTGGGAAAAAATGAAGATTCTTTAATTTCTGAAATTTTAGATAAACTAAATAAAAAATCAGATTTCTTAAACTTGAAGATTTGGATAGAAGAAAAAGGTGATTTATTAAGCCAATTAGTTCTTTTTCGAAGAGATGTCATCAATCTCGAAATTACGGGTGAATCCCCTGTTACGATTTCTGAAGCCGGATATAATTTAAAAAACAAATTAGAATCTAATCCTAAAGTGTTATTTGTTAGGTTAGGTATGGATACCCAAGAACCAGAGTTGCTGATAGAATCAGACCCACTAAAATTGGCAAGTTTTGGATTACTCAATCAAAACATAGCTGATATTATTAAGATGGGGTTACGAGGAGAGGATGTATCTAAATATAAAGTCAATGCAAACGAAACAGATATCAGGGTTCACCTTAAAGATACAAATATAAAAGAGGCTAAAGATCTTTTGGGATTACGTTTGCTGACTCGTAGTGGAGAAAATTTGGCTTTGGGTAATGTGATAAATTATAAAGAATCAACTGCTTATCCATCTATTCAAAGATCAGGAAGTAACATAGTAAATAATGTTTATATTCGACTTCAGGATGGTGATTCTTCAACTAGAGAAGAAATTTTAAATATTTTTAAATCAGAAATGAATCGAAAAGATATTTTGGTATTACCCTCTGATGAGATTAGGCAAATTGAATCTTCCATGGTGGAGCTAATGCTAACCTTAGCTCTCTCAACAATTATCGTTTATATGGTTTTAAGCGGAATATTTGAAACATTTGCAGTATCTTTCATTATGTTATTGTCGGCTCCCTTGGTAATCATTGGAACTATCCCCTTTATTCTAATTTCTGGATCTAGTCTTAATGTCAGTAGTTTTATAGGTATGATTCTTTTGATCGGAGTGTTAGTAGATAATGCGTCGCTTTTTTACGAGTATTTTTCTATCTATAGTAAAACAAATTCTTCTCTAAATGATTCTATATTGTTAGCGGCTCAAGAAATTTTTCGTCCAGTTTTGATGAATAATTCCACAACTATCCTTGGAATGTTACCGATTGCTTTCGGTCTTGGATTTGGAACAGAATTTCAATTTCCTTTAAGTATTGTTGTTATTTCTGGACTTGTGATTTCGACCTTTGCCTCATTGTATTTGGTTCCAATATTTTTTCATATCTATTTCCGAAACAAATAACCAAGAGCTTCAATTGAAACCTAAATTTTATTTCATGGTAATGTTGGTAGGCTCGCTCTTGGGATTACTTGGCATTAGTAAAATAAACTATTTATCCAATCGCGAACGTGAATTTAACGGAGTTTTAGTAAAGGTTGAAGCTACAGGTGCAGATGCATATAAAGTAGAAGAAATCGTAACTTTTCCTATTGAAAGATCACTTTCAAACATTGGCGGTATTGAGGAAATCAGATCTACTTCTGAAGTTGGGAGATCAAATATATATTTAAAATTTAAGGAATCAATTGATTTTAAAGCCAAGTCTATTGAAATCCGAGAAAAGTTGGATTTAGTATCAGCTTACTTTCCTAGAGAATTCCACAAACCTCATATTCTGCGTTATGACCCTGCGCAGAAGCCAATATATATTGCTTCTTTTGAAAGTAAAACGTTATCAATAAACGACCTACGCTTATATCTAGAGAACAAAATCAAACCAAGTTTGTCTTCGCTTGAAGGAGTGAATTTGGTTGAGATAGCAGGAGGTGAGTTAGAAGAGGTTCAAGTTTCTTGTGATCCTTTTGAACTAGAATCCTATAAAATAAGTCTTCTTGATGTTGTAAATCGTATCCAGGATCTAAACAAGAATTTTCAACTTGGTCATTTATATTCGAATCTTGTCGAACTAGAACGAAGTATTTCTTTCGATGGGAAGTATGAAAATATATTTGATATTCAATTAACACCTCTTTTGGTTAAGGAAAACGGGAAAGCCATATTAGTTAAAGATGTTTGCAAGGTTTCAAAAAAGCCTAGAGACAGTAGTCTAGTTTCCCGGATCAACGGAATAGAAAAAGCAAGTGTATTTATTTATGGAACTAGTGATTCAAGTATTGTTTTGTTGTCGGGACAAATTGAAAATACAATCAACGATTATTTGAGGAAAGATGTATCCTATTCTGTTCACACAGATCTTTCCCGTGATCTTTTTTCCCGACTAAAATTCTTTGGAGTTATTTTATTTGCATTAGGTTTGTTTTTCTCTATAAGATTCAAGTTTAAAACTATTAATGTTAAATATTTCATAATAACCTCTCTTCTGTCTTTGTTTTTTATGTTTTTTTTGATCTCATTACTTAAGGTTAAAGTAACGGAGGTTTCCCTTACTGCTTTTTTGTTAAGTCTGGTTTTATTCTATTTATACATTGTGCATTTTAGGTTTAAGAAAAAAAACTTAGCGGCGAATTTTTTGGTATTCTTTGCGTTATCGTTGCTTGGGGTCATGTTCTTCGTATCTTATTTTGACAGAATTCTAATCAAAGAATACTTGGAGTTTTGTTTTATATTTTTTTTGTCGCTCTTAGTTTTGGTGGTGTATAGGTTTTATATATACAAAGAAAGTCCAAAGGAAAAACGGATAAGTAAACTTGAATTTCAGAAATTGGTGACGTTTGAAGTGATCATCAAGAAATTTAAAGTTAAAACTACGAAAAAGATAGCAGAATCTAAAAAGAAATACTTAGGAAATTTTTACATTTTTCCAGCAAGCACATTATTTCTTTCTATTCTTGGTTTAATATATTTTATTAATACAGATTTTTCAAGCAAACTTGAGAATGAAGGTTACGAAATTTCAGCGGTTTTAGAATTTCCTGCGGGAACGGCTTTTGAATATTCAAATAAAATTACGAAAGGTGTCGAAGAAAAGCTAAAACTGAATGAGGGAATTAGTGATGTTATTAGTAAAGTTGAATCTGATAGATCATTTATTATAGTGAAGTTTAAAGAAAACACAAAAATAGATAAAGCCCTCCTTACTTCTTTAAAGAAAAGAGCAGGGAATTTAGAGGAGGCATATCTACATTTTATTAGTGATTTGGAAACGCCGCTACTAAATGAATTTGCTTACGATTTGAGTGGACCAGATTTAGAAATTTTAGAAGGACTGATTAACGAGATTTCAAAGAAACTAAAAGAAAAAGATGGAGTAGAAGATGTAGTTTTACGGTTTAAACCTTCCAGGGAAGAACTTGAGTTAATCTACCGAGGAGATAAATTTACGCATTCTGGCATTTCGATTTCAGAATTTGGGGAACAACTACGAACTGCTATTCAAGGCGGAGTAGCTTCAAAATTGTTTATTGAAAATAAAGAAGTTGATATCCGAGTAAGATACGATGAAACATTTAGAAAAAGTGTTCGTGATCTTAGCTTTTACAAAGTAAAAAATATTTTTAAAGGTTTTGTTCCTATTGAACAAATCATTGAAATTAGAATCAAAAAGGTTCCGTCGAAAATTTATCATAAAGATAGAACAAGGGTTTTATCTTTTGCAGTTCAAACAGATCTCAATGCAAAATCTTCAAGAGAACTATTGAACTCAATTTTTGCAGTTTTAAATTCGGATATTAACTATCGTCTTACGGAATATAGTGATATAGGCAACAAATCATTAAGAGACATAATGTTTAAATTGTTTTTCCTTTCAGTGCTTATCTCCGTCTTTTTGATTGATTATAAGAAGGAAGGTTCGTTCCTTCGAATTGCAAGTTACAAAGAAATCTTTCACTTTTTTCCTTTTTTCTTCCTGTTAATTTATTTCCACCAATCTAGCTTCGGATTCTACCTTCAATTGGGATTTTTTGTGGGATTCTCTTTGGAACGCGCTTTTGGGAAGGCAATTCTCTCTATGTCAGTACTCCGAGAATTGTTTTTCTTGACTTTGATTGTAAATTTACTCGTTCCACCGATATTTTTTTCGTTTTCTCTGCTGTTAACGACAATGCTGATTTATTTATTCACGAAACGTTTTTACTACCAAGTATCAAGTCGTTGGAGTAGGGGTAATTTGCTACAAAGCTGGTTGGAAATTTTGTCAAGAATTAGAAAAGACATAAATGAGATACGAGATAGAACCTCTAAAGTAGAGAAAAATACCCCCTAACAGCTAGAATTACTTGCAGAATATAGAAGGCTCGCTACCCTCTTGCCAACTGGT
>NZ_RQFK01000040.1 GCF_004770765.1 Leptospira noumeaensis
CCAAATCAGTTAGTCGATGACCTATTTGGATAAGTTTTGAGGGAACCACTATGCAAGTACAACTGAGAAAAGAAGAAACCGTAGCCAAAGTTCGTGAATACGGAACCTTTACCAGGATCCAAGCCACACTCGGGATCTTATCTGTCTTTTGTATGCTTCTCAGCACACCACATACCCTCTCTTCCCAAGAACTCATCCCCGAATTACAAACCGGAGAATACGACCGCCAGTTCATGAACCAGTTCTATGGACAGGTTTACTTCCAGAACAATTTAGCCACCTGGACAAACCGCGTAGAAAGTTATGTGGGAACCGCACGAGCTGCATGGGAGGCTAGTGTAGATTCGGCCATCAATGCCTATGTGGACAGTATCACAACCTCAGATAGCTATAACTCTGTTGATGCGTATAAAGATTATGTTTACAGAGAGATGCAAAGCCAGAAGTCACAAGCTCTTCTAGACTGGCAAGACAAGGCAAATGCTCATTTTCTAGAAAACCAATCAGAATTTGTTACTAAGCTTAATACCAATTATGTAGATAGTTCTTATCTATCACGAATTGGACAACAGTCTCTATACAACCAATACCTCAATAACCTTTCTGTTACCCAAAACCTACAAAGCCAAGTGGCAGTTGCGGCTTCCAGCTGGCAAAATACTTACAACCAGAACTACCAACAAGGTTTGAACGATTTTGCAAGTTCGATTACGAACATCACACAACAATATGAATCTATAAAGAATTCCATTGCACAAAATCACACTATATTCCAACAAAACCTAGATGTGATCAATCAGTATAAGACTGCTGTGATCGACTCCATCAAAGGAATGTTGGATAGTTTCCAAACGGATTTGGATACAGGAGTTACTTGTAACTT